>NZ_JAATEP010000020.1:0-191188 GCF_012034275.1 Nonomuraea composti
GGTGTCATGACGTACACGCGTTACGTCGCGCTGGGCGACAGCCAGACCGAAGGGCTCGGCGACGGCGACGACGTCGTGGGCCACCGGGGCTGGGCCGACCGGCTCGCCGAGCACCTGGCCGCCGCCAACCCCGGCCTGCTGTACGCCAACCTCGCCGTGCGCGGCCGGACGGCGGCGCGCATCCGCGACGAGCAGCTCGGGGCGGCGCTGGAGCTGCGGCCCGACCTGGCCACCGTCATGGCGGGCATGAACGACGTCATCCGCCCCGGGTTCGACGCGGCGCGGGTGGCCGGGGTGCTGGAGGAGATGTTCGAGGCGCTGACGGGCGCGGGCGCCCAGGTGGTGACCGTGACGTTCCCCGACATCGGCAGGATCGCGCCGCTGGCCCGGCCGCTCGTGCCGCGCGTGCTCGACTTCAACGAACGCGTCAGGAAGGCCGCCGCCCGGCACGGGGTGACGCTCGTGGACACGTACCCGCTGGAGTACGTGACCGACGCCCGCATGTGGAGCGTGGACCGGCTGCACGCCAGCCCGATGGGGCACGCCAGGTTCGCGGCCGGCGTGGCGCACGCGCTCGGGCTGCCCGGCAGCGACGACACGTGGATGGCGCCGCTGCCCGCGCTGCCCCCGCCCGGCGTCTGGCGGGCGGCGGCGGCCGAGGCGCGCTGGCTGGCGACGTTCGCGGGGCCGTGGATCGCCCGGCGGCTGCGCGGGCGCTCCTCCGGCGACGGGCGGGCGGCCAAGCGCCCGTCGCTCACTCCCGTCGCATGAGATCATGGGGGGCTTCCCGAGACTGCTTCGAGGTGAGATGAGCGCCGTCACGTACGCCGAGCCGCCCGGGCCCCGTCCCGAGATCCCGCCGGCCGGCGGGGACGTCACCGAAGGGGGCGTCCGCATCGGCGACCCGGTCCGCCGCCCGCTCGGCCCCAACGCGCCGCTGGTGCACGCGCTGCCGCGGGAGGCGTGGCGGGAACGGCCGTGGCGGGAACGGCCCGGCGCCGCCCTCGACGCGGCCCTGACCGCGCCGTGACGGCGCCGGCACCGGCGCGGTGGCCCATGACCGGACGCCTGCCGGTGTGGCGAGGCGGCTCATGACGGCCGGACGCCTGCGGGTGCGGGGAGGCGGCTCATGACGGCCGGACGCCTGCGGATCACCGAGACCGAGGTCGATGCCCGCGTCAGCGTGGTCACCGTCGGCGGTGACCTCGACATGGACACCTGCCACCTGCTGCAGGCCGCGCTCGCGCGGGCGCGGCCCCGGGTCGCGATCGACCTGGCCGCGCTGACCTCGGCCGACTCGTACGGGCTGACCGTGCTGCTGGCGACGCACCGGCACGCCCAGGCGGCGGGCGGCCGGGCGCTGGTGTGCGCGACGGGGGACCTGATGCGGGCGCTGTTCCGGCAGCGCGGCCTCGACCGCGTCCTGGAGCTGCGGGCCACGCTGGAGGAGGCCATCGCCGAGCTGCGCGCGCTCTGACCCGCTGGACGTCAGAGTGGCCCGCCCCGTTGAACCCCGCCGTGCCGCCCCACGTTGGGAGGGCACGATGCGAAACCCCTCAGGTGGGAGGACACGGTGCGCAGTTACATCACAGAGTTCATTGGAACGTTCTTCCTCGTCTTCACCGTCGGCGTCACGGCACTCACGGGCGCGCCGCTGGCGCCGGTGGCCATCGGGGCGATCCTGATGGTCATGGTGTACGCCGGCGGCCACATCTCCGGCGGCCACTACAACCCGGCGGTCACGCTGGCCGTGTTACTGCGCGGCCGGATCACGCTGGCCGACGCGCTGCCGTACTGGGTCGCGCAGGTGGCCGGCGGGGTCGTCGCGGCCATGGTCGCCGCGTACGTGATCAACCCGGCCGCGGTGCGGGCCGTCTCGCCGTCCGGGCGCGGGGTGTGGGTGGCGCTCGTGGCCGAGGCGCTGTTCACGTTCGCGCTGGCGTACGTGGTGCTCAACGCGGCCACGAGCAAGGACCACCCGGGCAACAGCTTCTACGGGCTGGCCATCGGGTTCACGGTGGCGGCCGGGGCGTTCACGGTCGGCGGGGTCTCGGGCGGGGCCTTCAACCCGGCGGTCGCGATCGGGGCGGCGTCGATCGGGCTGTTCGACTGGACGCGGATCTGGGTGTGGCTGGTGGCCGAGCTGATCGGCGCCGCCGCGGCCGGGATCGTGTTCCTCGCGCTCAACCCGTCGGACCGGGCTCCGGTGCAGGCGTCCGCGGCGTGATCCCCGCGTCTCCGGGTCGACGCGGGACCCTGTGACGCTTCGCCTCGCAGGATCCGGCGCGCCCCTCCCACAGGCCGGTTCGTGATCAGGAGGCCGGCGTGTCCGTGGGCGTCTCGGTCGGTGTCTCGGTGGGCGTGTCCGTGGGGGTTTCGGTCGGCGTTTCGGTCGGGGTCTCCGTGGGCGTGTCCGTGGGCGTCTCGGTCGGGGGCTCCGGGGTGGGGTCGGTCGGCAGCGGGGTGACCGTCTGGGTCGGGGTGGGGCATGGCGTCGGGGTCTGCCAGTTCGGGACGATCGCCCACCACTGCTTGGCGCGTTTCCAGCCGTTCTTGCCCTGCGGGTACAGCCGGGCGGGCTGCGACAGGTCCAGGAGATAAGCCGCCGTGGCGGTCTGGCCGTCGGCGGCAGCGCCGGTGGAGGTGGCGGTGGGGGTGGCGGTGGGGGTGGCGCTGGGAACGGCGGTAGCGGTGGGGGCGGTCTCGCTGGGAACAGCGGTAGGAGTGGCGGTGGCGGTCCCGCCGGCGGTGCTGGTGGCGATCACCGCCACCCAGTCGTCCTGCTCGATTCCGCTGTCCTCGCCGTCGCGCCCCCGCACGCGGGGCTCGCGGGTGGACTCGTCGATGGTGTACGTCTGCTCGAACCCGTCCTGGCTGCGTACGGTGATGGAGCCGTCGGACAGGGCGCTCACCTGGCCGGTCTGGGTGAGCAGCGTGACGGTGCCGCATCCGTCCTTGGTGGCCACCGCGAACTCGCCGTGCATCGCACCCACGAACCCCCACGGGTTGATGGGCGGCAGCTCGGCCGGGGCAGGAGAGGTGGTCGGGGTCGGGGTTTCGGCCGGTGGTTCGGCCGGGGTGGGGGTCTCGGTGGCCGGCGGCACCGGTGTCAGGGTGGCGGCGGAGGCCGAGACGGTCACCGCGAGGCCGCCGGTGGCGACGATCGCGATGGTGGCGAGCTTGAGCAGTCGCCGGTGGCGGGGACGTTCCTCGTACGGTCGGCCGGAAGTCATGGGCGTCACCTGATCCTCTCGGGGTCCCTGGGGTCCTCGCGGTCAGCCGCCTGCCGTTCGCGCGCACGGCGAAGCACCGCCGTGGCGGGTGAACGAGGGCTGACTGGCGTCGTCGGTCGAAGGCGAACAGGTCGGACTACGACGCCGGCACCGCCGCGCGGCCGGCGCGGGTGCTCGGCGCGAACGCTAGCTCTGGTTGGACGTCGGACACCCTCGGCCGGTTCCCACCGGTTTCACAGCAGTCGTCCGGTTAGCGGCGCTCGGCGGGCTCCAGCTTCGGCAGCTGCTCGGTGGACTCGCACAGCAGCAGCCGCCCGCCCCTCGCCAGAACCGGCAGGCACAGGCGCGCGGCGTGCGGCCGGGGGCTGACGACGGCGAACAGGTGGCCGCGCTCGTGCGCGCGGCGGGCCGCCCCGAGCAGGACGCTCATCCAGCGGGTGCCGGTCAGCCGGCAGCCGGTCAGGTCGACGGCCACGCGCGGACGGGTGTCGACGGCGTCGTCGAGCTGGGCTCGCAGTGCCGGCACCCGCCGGTCGTCGACCGTGCCGGCGACGCGCAGGACGCTCCAGTGGCCGTGTGTCAGCAGGCTCGAGATGTAAGCCATGGCTCACTCACCTCACCTGTGCAGGTGATCGGTCGCGGCCACGCCTCCGGACCTTTCCTGACGCGAACACTACCCCTTTGCCCGCGGGCTAGCGGATCACGGGTGCGGTGTCTGCGCCGGCGGCCCGGCGAGCTCGGCCAGGGTGCGGCGCAGCCCCGCCGGGCCGGCGCCGGCCCAGCCGACGTACCCGTCGGGACGCACGAGCACGAGAGGGGCGGCGAACCCCGTGGAGGTGGCCACGCGGACGCGGTCGTCCCAGCCGGTGACGTCGGCGTCGCCGAGCAGGACGAAACGCCCGCCGCGCAGCGCCTCGTACAGCCGGCCGCCGCCGGCGAGCGGGACGTCGGCGGCGCGGGTGCCGACCAGCTCGTGGGCGCCGTCGGGCGCGGGGTAGGTGTAGCCGATGCCGGTGAGCTGGCCGGTGATCTTCTCGCGGATCCTGGGGACGGACAGCGCCTGGCGGGCGGCGAACCCGCGCAGGGCCCGCCCGGCGGCGGACTCGATCATGGCGGCCCTGATGAGGGCGCCGCTGCTGCGCAGCACGGAGCGGCCGACGGGGTGGCGTTCGGCCTGGTAGGTGTCGAGCAGCGCGTCGGGCGCGCCGCGCAGCACGGCGGCGAGCTTCCAGCTCAGGTTGGCCGCGTCCTGGAGGCCGGTGTTCATGCCCTGGCCGCCGGCAGGGGAGTGGACGTGGGCGGCGTCGCCGGCGAGCAGGACGCGGCCGGTGCGGTAGTCGGGCACCTGCCGCTCGTCGCTGTGGAAGCGCGACATCCAGCGGGGGTCATGCATGCCGAAGTCGGTGCCCAGGGCGCGGCGGGTGACCTCGCGCAGTTCGTCCATGCCGAGGGGCGCGTCGTCGGGGACGACGTGCCGGCGGTCCCAGGCGAAGACCCGGTAGTAGCCGTCGCCGAACGGGGCGACGAACGCGAACGCGTCGCCGACCCCGTTGACGGTCAGCATCCCGGCGGGCTCCTCGGCGACCTTGACGTCGGCGAGCATGATGGACTTGAGCACCGACTTGCCGGGGAAGGGCAGGCCGAGGGCCTGGCGCACGGCGCTGTGGTAGCCGTCGGCGCCCACGGCGTAGGCGGCGCGGTGCTCGCCCGCCGTGGTGGTGACGGTGACGCCGGTGCCGTCCTGGGTCAGGCCGGTCACCTCGGCGTCGTACACGATCTCGGCGCCCGCCTTGAGCGCCCGCTCCAGCAGCAGGTGCTCGACGTTGTACTGCGGGGTGATGAGCAGGTACGGGAAGCGGCTGGCCAGCCCGGCGAGGTCCACCTCCACCCGCTCGAACAGCCGTACCTTGCTCAGGATGGCTCCCATGGGGATGAGCGGGTCGGCGAGGCCGCGCGCGTCCAGCTCCTCCAGGGTGCGGGCGTGCACGCCGAACGCGCGGGAGAGATTGGAGACCTTGCCGTCGCGGCGCTCCAGGACCGTGACGGCCGCGCCCGACTCCGCCAGGTCCCCCGCGAGCAGCAGCCCGGTGGGGCCCGCTCCTACGACGATCACCTCGGCCATGTCGCCTTCCCTTCACGTCAACGTCTGTTGGCACCACTCAATCACCCCGTCCGAAGTGTGTCAACACTTGTTGGCCAACAAGTGTTGACCTTACTGGGGCGCTGTGCACAGCCGGACCAGCGAAGGGACCAGCCGCTCCAGCAACTCCTGGTCGCGCGGGTCGGCAGGCGCGTACTCGGTGATGCCCAGCCCGGCGATCGGGTGCCGGGCGGCCAGCTCCGCGACCGCCTCGGCCAGCGCCTGCGCGGACAGGCCGTCCGGCTCCGGGTAGCCGACCGAGGTGATGCCGTCCAGGACGTCGAGGTCCACGTGCACGTAGACGACGGCGCCCGGGCCGATGGTGTCCAGGCCGCCGATGCCCGCGCGGCGGATGTGCTCGGACTCGGCGGGATCCAGCGAGCGGGTGCCGGCCAGCGCGATCCGGGACGGGCGCAGCGCCGGGGAGCGGACGAGGTCGGCCGGGCCCTCGCCCTGCAGCGTGCGCAGGATCATGCCGTGGAAGGCGCCCGACGGGGAGGTGTCGGGGGTGTTCATGTCGCCGTGGGCGTCGAACCAGGCGACGTGCAGCCGGTCGCCGTGCCGGCGCAGCGCGGCCGTGATCGGCTCCAGCTCCACGCCGCAGTCGCCGCCGACCGTGACGACGAAGCCGTTCTGGGGGAGCGCCCGGCGGACGCGATCGGCGGTCTCGGCGAGGGTGGCGCCGGTCTCGACCCGGATGTGCGCGTCCGCGGGGATCATGGCGGCCAGCCGGGCGGCGCCTTCGACGAGCCGGGGCGCCGTGGGCGAGGCCGACCCCTGCCACTGGGGCACTTCGACGACGGTGAGCATGGTGGTCCTCCTCCTGGTCGGGTGGTGGTGGATCGACAGTGTCGCCCGAGCTGTTCGGCAACGTCCACTTAGCGTTCCTGCACGGATCTATAAGATGTGCTTGATGCTGGATCCGGTCAGGTTGCGCCTGCTGTGCGAGTTCGCCGAGCACGGCACGATGACGGCCGTCGCCGAGGTGCTGGGCCTGACCTCGTCCGCCGTGTCGCAGCACCTCGCCGTCCTGGAGCGGGAGGCCGGGGTGCCGCTGTTCGAGCGGGCGGGGCGGCGGGTCCGGCTGACCGCCGAGGGGTGGCGGCTCGTGGGGCACGCGCGGGTCGTCCTCGACGCGCTCGACGCCGCCGAGGAGGATCTGCGCTCGGCCGCCACCCCGCGCGGGCCGGTCAGGGTGGCCTGTTTCGCCACGGCGGCCGTCGCGCGCCTGCTGCCCGCGATCGCCACCGCCAGGGCCCGCCATCCGGAGCTGCGGGTGATCGTGCACGAGCTGGAGCCGCGCGAGGCCGTCGAGGCGCTGCGGGCCGGCCGGTGCGACCTGGCGGTGGCGTTCACCTACAGCCTGATCCCGGAGGAGGCGCCGCCCGGGGTGTCCCGCCGGTTCCTGGGCGTGGAGCCCATGCTGATGGCCCTGCCCGCCGGCCACCAGGCGGCGGGCAGTGGGGTGGACCTGGGGGTGCTGCGCGAGGAGCCCTGGATCGCCGGCTCGGAGGGCACCAGCGACCACGAGATGCTGGATCGGGCCTGCGCGCTGGCGGGCTTCCGGCCGAACGTGGTGCACACGGCCGACGACTACGCGCTCGTCCTGCGGATGGTGCGGGAAGGGCTGGGAGTGGCGCTGGTGCCGGAACTGGTCGCCACGGTGGTGGGGGTGCCGGCCGGGGTCGTGCTGCGCCCGATCTCCACGATTGAGATCACCCGCACCACGTACGCGTGCCTGCGCACGGCGACCCCGGCGGTGAACGCGTTGCTGGATCTGCTCCTCGAATGATCGCCTACGCTCTTGGCATGGACGGCGAGCCCCGCATCGATCGGACGAGACCGCATTCGGCCCGGGTCTGGAACTACCTGCTCGGCGGCACCGACAACTTCCCCGTGGACCGCCAGGCCGGCGACGAGCTGCTGCGCACGTTCCCGGAGTTCGCGCAGGTGGCGCGGTTGCAGCGGGACTTCCTGCGCCGGGTGGTCGGCTACCTGGTGACGGAGGCAGGGATCAGGCAGTTCCTCGATCTGGGGTCGGGCCTGCCCACGGCCGACAACACGCACGAGGTGGCGCAGCGGCTGGCGCCGGAGTCGCGGGTGGTCTACGTGGACAACGATCCGCTGGTGCTGGTGCACGCGCGGTCGTTGTTGTCGGGGTCGGCGGAGGGGGCGACCGACTATCTGCAGGCCGACGTGCGGGATCCGGAAGGGGTGCTGGCGGGGGCGGCCCGGACGCTGGACTTCTCGCGGCCGGTCGCGTTGATCATGTTGAGCATCGCGGGTCAGGTGCCGGACTACGGGGTGGCGGCAGGGCTGGTGCGGCGGTTCGTGGCGGCCTTGCCGGTGGGGGGCGCGCTGGCGCTGTCGGACGGGGTGTCGGTGAATCCGGCGCTGGTGGAGGCGGTGGATGCCTACAACCGGCGGGCCGCCTTCCCCTACACGCTGCGCACGCCTGAGCAGGTGGCGGGCTTCTTCGAGGGGCTGGAGCTGGTGCCACCGGGCGTGGTGCCGACACCGTCGTGGCGGGCGCAGCCGCCGTCGGGCGTGGTGAGCGCGGCGTGCGGGGTGGGGCTGAAGGCTCAGTAGAGCCAGCGGTAGGCGCGGATGACGGCGGCGGCGTCGAGGTCGGCGGCGCGGTCGGCGTCGGAGGTGCGGACGGCCCGGAAGGCGTCGGCGAGGTCGTCGCCGAGCGCGGCGCGGATGCGAGGGTTGTCGTGGAGCGCGCGTAGCTGCTGCTGGACGGTGGTGGGCAGGCGGTGGATGCCGTGGTCGGCGCGCTGCTGGTCGGTCCAGGTCGCGGGGTCCTCCTGGATGGGGCCGGGAGGTGTGAGGCGGTCTTCGATGCCGGAGAGCCCCGCGGCGATGACGGCGGTGAGCGCGAGGTAGGGGTTGGCGGCGGCGTCGGAGGGTTTGAGCTCGATGTTGGCGTGGTCGGGGCCGAGGAGCGGGGTGGAGGGGATGAGGCGGAGCGCGGCTTCGCGGTTCTCGATGCCCCAGCAGGTGTAGGCGCCGGACCAGTAGCCGGGGCGGAGGCGCTGGAGTGAGGAGAGGCTGGGGGCGGTGATGGCCGTGATGGCGGGCAGGTCGCGCAGGAGGCCGGCGAGGTAGGCGGCGCCTTGGGGGGTGAGGCCGGCGGGCCCGTCGCCGCCGGACAGGAGGTTGGCGCCGTTGTGGCTGGGCGAGGTGTGCAGGTGCCAGCCGTTGCCGACGTGGCCGGGGGTGACGAGGGGAGCGAAGCTGGCGCGCAGGCCGTGATGGCGGGCGGCGGCGTGGATGGTCTGCCGGGTGAGGAGCTGGTGGTCGGCGGCGGTGAGCGGGTCGGTGGGGGCGATGTTGAGCTCGTACTGGCCGGGGCCGTACTCGCCGTGGAGCTGCCCGATGGGGACGCCGTTGCGGTTGAGGTCGCGCAGGAGCTGTTCGGCGAAGGCGTCGACGGCGAGCATCTTGGTGGGGCCGTAGGAGGGGCCATCGTAGACGGGGCGGGGGTCGTCGTGGGGGTCGTCGGCGGCGCTGAGGTGGAATTCGATCTCGTAGCCGGCGCGCAGGGTGATGCCGAGGTCGGCGGCCCGGGCGAGCTGGCGTTCGAGGGCGGTGCGCTGGTCGTAGGGCCAGGGGGTGCCGTCGGGGGCGATCTGCCGGCCGGGGGCCCAGGCGAAGGCGGGTTGTCCGGCGAGCTGGACGATGCGGTCGGTGATGGGCAGGAGGCGGATGTCGCCTGAGGGGGTGGCCAGCGGGGGGTGGTCGAAGGTGATGGTGTCGTGGGAGTCGAAGACGGCGAAGAGGGGGGTGATGCCGATGCCGCGCCGGGTGGCGGCGGTGAATTGGTCGATGGGGACGGTGCGGGAACGTGGGATGCCGTTGTTGTCGGCCCAGGTGATGATGACGCCGACGACGCCGTTGGCGGCGAGGTCGAGGTCGAGGGTGTCGGCCTGGGTGGTGTGGTCGAGCATGGTGTCCCCCTTTGGTGGTCGGCCCGCGTGGCACCTTAGCGGGGCGGAGTGAGGGTGCGGGGGTGCCACGCGGGGAGCGTTCGGCCTGGTGGGGGGTTTGCCCGGGATTGTGGGGATGGGTCAGCGGGGTGGGCCGGCGGTGATGGTGGCGCGGGCGTCGGGGATGCCGCCGCGCCACCAGCCGAGGGCTTCGATCCACCAGGTCAGGCCGGCGGCGGTGTAGGCGTCGAGGTGGCCGTCGGTGGCGCGTCCTTCGAGGGCGATGTCGTAGCCGTCGAGGGTGCCGCGTTGCTCGGCGAGGTAGTCGACGACCCGGGCGAACTCGGATGGAGGGACGGGGCGGTCGCGTCCGTACTCGTGGAAGGTGGGCATGGCGCCGTCCCAGCGGGCGGCGCGGCGGAAGCCGGCGCGGGTGGGCCAGCGTCCGGGGCACCAGATGGGGATGCGGGGTTGCTGGACGGGGGTGGGGTGGAGGCGTTGCCAGAGCCGGGTGAGCTGGTCGAGGCCGTGGTCGAGCTTGGCGGCGCGGGCCTTGAGGTCGGCGTCCTCGCCGAAGTCGGTGTATTCGGCGTCGAGGGAGCCGAGGCCGGCGCCGAAGGTGAGGCGCCCCTGGGAGAGCCGGTCGAGGGTGGCGCTCTCCTTGGCGACGGTCTGGACGCGGCGGCGGGGGAGCGCGGTCATGAGGATGCCGAGGCGGACGCGGTGGGTGCGGGCGGCGATGGCGGACAGGGTGACGGTGGGGTTGGCGACGGGCCAGGCGGGGTCGTGGTAGAGGAGGTGGTCCCACAGGTAGACGCCGTCCCAGCCGTGTTCTTCGGCGGTGACGGCGAGCTCGGTGAGGAGGGCGGGGTCGGCGAATTCGCCGACGTTGGGCAGGCCGATCGCGTAGCGCACCATGGGTTCAGGTTATGCGGCTGGTGATCATTGTTGGTGGAACGGGCGTACTTCGATCTTCCGGTCGCAGACCTTGGACGCTTCGGCGGCGAGCTTGAGCGCCGTGTCGAGGTCGGGGGCCTCCCACACCCAGATGCCGGCGAGGTATTCCTTGGACTCGATGAAGGGGCCGTCGGTGAGGACGGGTTGCTCGCCGCGGTTGTCGACGACGGTGGCGGTACCCGTGTCGGCGAGGCCCCCGGCGAAGACCCAGTGGCCGTCGGCGATGAGCTGCTCGTTGAAGGCGCTGATGGCGGGCTGGCGGTCGGTGCTGCCGGGGTTGTCCTTGTCGTCGATGACGGAAACCAGGTATCGCATCGGGGAATGATCTCCTGTGCTCTCGGGTGGCTCAGCTACTTTGTCAGATCTTCCTGTGGGACGACGGCGTCATCACCGAGCTCGGCACGCTCGGCGGCCAGTGGAGCCAGGCCGAGGCGATCAACGGCGACGGCGACATCGTCGGCCAGTCGGCGTTCGGCGCGGACGGCGTGCTCGCGGGCGGCTTCATCTGGAGCGCCGGGGCCGGCATGCGGCGCCTGCCCGGCCCGGCGACCGGCACCGCCACGATGGCCAACGCCATCAACGCGCAAGGCGAGATCACCGGCTGGGCGGAGGCTCCCGACGGATCGCGGCGCGCCCTGGTGTGGCGGCCCGTCACAAATCCAGAATGAGTGGCCTTTTCTGCTGGACAATCCGCGCGCATTATGGCTCGCGGCCGAGAGAAAGGGAGACATCTGTCTCGTTGCGTGCGACGGAATTTCATGCCCTCGCCCACGAGTCGACATTCTGACCTGGAGTTTTCTTGATTTGGGGGCGGCGTAGCCGGTGATTCACACGAGACGGGATTCCGTCGACAACCATTACAGTCGCCTTCATGGAAGACAGTTTTCAATCGGCAGAAGAGCTCGCTGCCGCAATGCGCGCCGGCGAAGTGAGCTCGGCGGAGCTGACCGACGCGGCGATCGCCCGGATCGAGCGCGACGACAAGGCGGTCAACGCGATCTGCGTGCCGGACTTCGACCGGGCGCGGGCCGCCGCCCGCGACGCCGACCGGGCGCGGGCCCGGGGCGAGGACCGGCCGCTGCTCGGCATCCCGGTGACGGTCAAGGAGTCGTACGACGTCGCCGGGCTGCCCACGACCTGGGGCATGCCGGCGTACCGCGACCACGTGCCGGCCGAGGACGCGGTGCAGGTGGCGCGGCTCAAGGCCGCGGGCGCGGTGGTGCTCGGCAAGACCAACGTGCCGCTGGGGTTGCAGGACATCCAGAGCTTCAACGACATCTACGGCACCACCGGCAACCCGTGGGATCTCGCTCGCACGCCGGGCGGGTCGTCCGGCGGGTCGGCGGCGGCGCTGGCGTGCGGGTTCGGCGCGTTGTCCATCGGCTCCGACCTCGCCGGTTCGCTGCGTACCCCCGCGCACTTCTGCGGCGTCCACGCGCACAAGCCGACGCTCGGGCTGGCGGCGACGCGCGGCATGGCCGCGCCGCCGGCCCCGCCGTTGCCGATCGAGCCCGACCTGGCCGTGGTCGGCCCGATGGCACGCACCGCCCGTGACCTCACGCTCCTGCTGGACGTCATGGCCGGGCCGGATCCGCTGACGCTCGGCAAGGCGTACGAGGTGCGGCTGCCGCCCGCGCGCCACGAGCGGCTGGGCGACTTCCGGGTGCTGGTCCTGGACGAGCATCCGCTCATCGCGACCGGGGCGGCCGTGCGGGCGGGCGTGAACCGGGTGGCCGGCGCGCTCGCCGAGGCCGGCGCCCGCGTCGAACGGCACAGCGCGCTGCTGCCCGATCTGGCCGAGGCGGCGACGCTCTACATGCAGCTGCTGATCTCGGGCGCGGTCGCGCGTTTCCCCGTCGAGGCGCACGAGCAGCTGCGGGCCCGCGTCGCCGGGCTGGACGCGGACGACCGGAGCCTCGACGCCGTGCGGCTGCGCGCCATGCTGTTCAGCCACCGCGACTGGATGGAGGCCAATCAGCGGCGCGAGGTGCACCGCCACGGCTGGCGGCGGCTGTTCGCCGAGTTCGACGCCGTGGTGTGCCCGATCACGCCGACGCCCGCGTTCCCGCACGACCACCACCCCAACCCGATGGAGCGGCGCATCGACATCGACGGCGTCACGTTCGCGTACTTCGACCAGCTCGTGTGGGCCGGTCTGGCCACCATGCCCGGCCTGCCCGCCACCGCCGTTCCGGCGGGCCGCTCCCCGGAGGGGCTGCCGGTGGGGGTGCAGCTCATCGGCCCGATGTTCGAGGACCGCACGCCGCTGCGGCTGGCCGAGCTGCTGGAGCAGCGGATCGGCGGCTTCCAGGCACCGCACCAGGGGTGCTGAGCGTACGAGATCGGGGTGTAAGAAAGTCGTCCCGCGGACCACATGCTCTGCGAACGCATGCCCCGATCGAAGGACATCAGCTTGCCGAACCCCCATGAGCGCTTCACCGCGCTCTACACCACCTACCAGGCGAGGGTGTACGGCTATGCGGCGAGCCGCGCCGGACACCAGCTCGCGGAGGAAGTGGTCAGCGAGACCTTCCTGGTGGCCTGGCGGCGCCTGGACGACATTCCCGCCGGCGCCCAGCTGCCCTGGCTGCTGCGCGTCGCCCGCAACATCCTGCGCGACACCTACCGGCAGGCCGCCCGGCGCGAGTCCCTGGAAGCCGAGCTGCGGACGTGGACCGAACAGGCCATCGCGGACGCGGGTGAGCACGCCGTCGAGCGCGTCGCCGTCCTGCGCGCCCTGGCCGGCCTGTCCGACGCCGACAAGGAGATCCTGACCCTGACCACCTGGCACGGCCTGTCCGCCGCGGAGGCGGCCGAGGTGGTCGGCTGCAGCAAGGCGGCCTTCTTCGTACGGCTGCATCGGGCGCGGCGCAGGCTGCAGGTACACCATGGGCGTGGACCCCACGGGAACCTATCCGGACGCGACGGTCAGCACGTTCACCATGGCAGATCTGGCGGCGATCCCCACCGACCCGGACAGGCTGATCGAGCGGCTGCGCGCGTACCACGCGATCTGGAACGCGCGCGGCTTCACGCAGCCTTTCGCAACGTTCCTGCCCACCACCGCGAACCTGCTGAGCATGCCGCTCAGCCCGGCGCAGCGCGCCGCGCTCATCCGCGTCCTGGCCGCCCTGCCGGGCACCAAGGTCGTGGGCACGGTGACCGACCCGCTGGGCAGGAAAGGCATCTCGGTGGATCTCGGCGGGGAGGGCGGCTCTGTGGTGTACTCCGGCAAGCCGCGCAAGGAGCTGCCGGTCTCCTACCGGCTGATCCTCGACCCGGCGACAGGGGCGACGCTCGCGCACGTCTCGTACGCGGCCCGCACCGCGCTGGGGGCGACCAAGGGCCAGGTGATGGGCTACCAGGCCCGCGGCCCGGAGTCGGGCTGGACCGGGAAGCCGGCTTCCCCGCCGCAGGGCTGCAAGCGGACAGGTTCCGTCCAGTAGGGGACATAGGCTGGTCGGCATGTCTGCGCCGACCGGCCGTGTGCTCACCCTGCTGGAGCTGCTGCAGTCGGGTGGCACCCGGACGATGGCGGAGCTGGCCGACCGGCTCGGGGTCGAGGGACGGACGGTGCGGCGGTACGTCGGGCAGCTGATCGACCTCGGCATCCCGGTGGAGTCGGTGCGGGGGCGTTATGGCGGGTATCGCCTGGCGCGCGGTTACCGCTTGCCGCCGCTGATGCTCGACGACGACGAGGCGCTGGCCGTGCTGCTCGGGCTGATGGCGCGCCGGCCGGTGGCGGACACCGCGAGCGAGACGGCGGCGGCGAAGATCCGGCGGGTGCTTCCGGGGCGGCTGGCCTCCCGGCTGGAGGCGTTGCTGGAGTCCGTCGCCTTCACCGAGCGGCCGGGCGGGCCGGACGTTCCTGATGGCGGGGTGCTGCTCGCGGTCGCCGACGCGGTGCGCCATCGCCGGCCGGTCGTGATCCGGTACACCGATCGGGGCGGGCGGCGCAGTGAGCGGACGTTGCATCCGTACGGGATCGTCAGCCATGCGGGCCGCTGGTATGTCACGGGGGAGGATCCGGGCGTCGGGGAGAGCCGGACGTTCCGGCTCGACCGGGTCGAGGACGCGCGGGCGCTGCCGGGCTCGTTCGAGGCGCCGGCGGGGGTGGATCCGGCGCGGCGGGTGGTGGAGGGGTTCGCGGCGGCGGCCTACCGGTATGAGGTGAGCCTGCGCGTTCAGGGGACGGTCGAGCAGGTTCGGGCCCGGCTGCCCGCCGGCATCGCCACCGTGGCGGAGATTCCCGGGGGTGGCGATGCGGCGGGTGGCGAGGCGGCGGGTGAGGGGTGGCTGCGGGTGGAGTTGCGGGCCGAGCGGCTGGACTGGCTGCCCGGAGTGCTGGCGGCGCTGGATCGGCCGTTCGTCATCGAGCGGCCGGGCGAGCTGCGTGACCTCGTCCTCGCCTTCGCCGGCCGGCTGGCCGCCCGCGCCCGCGGGTCAGCGGGGGACGAAGCCGCGGTAGGTGACGCGCCGCCGCCACAGGACCGGCCACTGGCGGTCGCGGATGCCGTGCAGCACGAGGGCGACCATCGTGCCGGTGAGGAAGCCTCCCACGATGAGGCTCATGGCGAGCATGAATGCGATGGCCATCAGAAATTCCCTCCGTCAGAAGTTCAAACTTAAACCTGACGGGGTGAACAGCCGCCCCGCCCGCCCTATTCCGGGCGGGCTCAGGCCGAGGGGGCGAGGTCGCGGCGGCCCAGGAACACCAGGCCCGCCGCCGCCAGGTGAGGGCCAGCGCGGGCACAGCGGCTGTCCCGTCAGCGGCAGTGCGGGGACGTGCACGAACGGGGACAGCTCCAGCACGATCCCGTCCGCCGGCCGGAACCCGCGAGCAGGTCCACGGCCAGGAACAGGCAGCCATCCGGGGCGCGGGTGCGGCCGAAGGTCTTGACCGGGCCGGCGGTGTGGACGGCGGCGGTCATCGTTGCCGCTCGAACTTCTCCAGGCCGGTGCGGGCCTGCTCGAACAGCTCCCGGCCGAGGAACTCGGGCCTGATCAGGTCGAGCTGGGCCTTGCCGACGCGTACGGCGCCGTCGGGGCCGTACAGGTCGGTGCCGAGGGCGCGGGAGACGTGCTCGTGCAGCACGGTCAGGCCGAGCTTCATCGCGGTCAGGACGGTGGCGCGGGCCCGGTGGTCGCTCTCTTCGCGGGGGTCGTCGCCCGCCAGGTGCTGCTCCGTGATCGCGACGAGGTCGTCGAACATGCCGGCGGCGGCGGGCGAGCCCTCCACGAGGGCGCGGCCGAGGTACTTCATCAGGGGCGGCGCGGTGCGGTGCACGGTGCCGATGAACTCGGGGTTCTCCAGGTTGCCGTCGGTGACGCCGGCGCCGACCTGGGCCCGGATGTAGGTCAGGACGTACTCGTCGCAGGCCAGCCGCAGCGCTTCCTTGGTGCCGAAGTGGTGCTGGACCAGGCCGGGGGAGACCTTGGCCGCCTCGGCGATGCCGCGGATGGTGGTGGCTTTGACGCCCTGCTCGGCGAACAGGGTCATGGCCGCGTCGCGGATGCGGGCGCGGGTGGTGAGGTCCTCTTCGGAGATTGGTCGCACGTTCAAAATTCTAAACGTTTGTATTGACCACGATGCGATCGTTCAACCAGAGAGGTGTCAGGGCTCCAGGCCGAGGGCCACCCAGGCGTGGCCCGGCGCCAGGCCCGCCAGCTCGCGCCCGCACTCGGCCAGCACCGCCGGGCCCGACGTGATGTGCGCCATGCCCGCGTGCACGTCCCGGAACAGCCGCTGGATCGGCCCCTCGCGCAGCGCCGTCGTGCCGCCGCTGGCGTGGACGAAGCGGGCGGTCTCGGCGACGGTCGAGGTGATGTGGTTGAGCGCGAGCCGCACCAGGGTGTCCTGGCGCACGTCGAGGTGACCACCGGAGTCCAGGACGCGCTCGGCGTCGTCCCAGGTCTGGTGCACCAGCGCGGCGGCGGCGCGGAAGGCCGCCTCGGCGCGGGCGAAACCGGTGTGGAAGGCGTCGCTGCCGGCGAGCTGGCCGGGCCGGCCCGCCCGCGCACCCACGTGGCCGATCAGCTCGTCCAGCAGGCGGCGGCCCACGCCGAGCGCCCACCCGCTGTGGCACAGCAGCGCCTGGTCGAGCAGGCCGAGCCGGTAGAGCGCGCCGCCGCGCAGCGGCTCGAACTGGGCGAACGGATGCGTGTAGGACTCGGGCACGAAGGCGCCGTCGATGGCGTAGTCGATGCTGCCGGTGGCGCGCAGGCCGAGGACGTCCCAGTTGCCGAGCATCGTGATGTCCTCGACCGGGGTGACGAACATGCGGGGCTCGCCGGTGTCCTCCACGATGGCCAGGCTGTGGGTGTACTGGGCGTGCAGCATGCCCGAGCCGAAGCTCCAGCGGCCGGTCAGGCGGTAGCCGCCGCGCTCGCGGACCGCGCTGCCGGGGCGCGTGCCCTGCCCGGCGAACAGCGGCATCCGGGGGCCCTTGAAGATGCGCTCGACGGCCTCGTCACCGAGGTAGGCGCCGGCCGCGCCGTTCTCCAGCGTGGTGATCATCGCGACCCAGCCGGTGGAGGGGTCGGCGTAGGATAGCGCCTCGATCACGGCGAGCAGCTCCTTCGGCGACAGCTCGCCGCCGCCGAGCGGCGCCGGCACCCACATGCCGCAGATGCCCGCCTCGTGCAGGGCGTCCACGACGTGGGCGGTGAGCCTGCCCTGCGCCTCGGCCTGCCCGGCCTCGCCCTCGATGAGGGGACGCAGGTCGCGGGCCCGCTGCGCCAGGGCCGGGCCGGCGCGGTGGAGCGGGCGGGTCTCGGTCATGGCGGGGCCCCCTTCCCTGATCGCCGGTGACTGTACTCCGGCGGCCGGGCCGGCGCCATAGGCGGCCGGCGCAGGGTGCGTTCAGGCGGCCGGCAGGCGGACGCCGACGAGCTTGACCAGGAACCGGTCGATCTGCTCCTCCAGCGGCGGCAACGGCAGCGCCGGCTCGTTCACCCGCAACGACACCGCGCCGTGCACGGCCGCGCGCAGGTCGAGCGCCACCGCCGCGGCGTCACCGGCCGGCGCGCGCCCCTCGTCCATGCAGCGCCGCACGGCGGCGGTCGTCCGCTCGGCCAGCTCCTGCTTGAACGCCAGGTGCATGCGCCGGTTGAGGCCGCTCTCGTGCAGCACCTTGTACAGGCCGGCGTGCTCGCGCACCCACGAGCCCAGGAACAGCAGGCGCGCCCGCAGCCGGGCCACCGCGTCGCCGCCGGACGCCTCGGCCGCCTCCAAATCGCGCAGCAGGTCGCGGGTGCACTGCTCCAGAGCGGCGTAGACGAGGGCGTCACGGTCGGCGAAATGGAGGTAGACGGAGGTGGCCGCGATGCCGACCTCGCGGGCGACGGCGCGCAGCGACAGCGCCTCGTCGTCGCGCAGCTCGTCCAGCATGCGCAAGGTGGCCTCGATGATGTCGCCGCGCAGCCGCTCCCCCTGGCCGCGCCGGTTGCGGCCCCGCGCGGGCGGGGGAGAGGAGGTGGCGTGCATGATCGGTATTGTACGCAACGGCCGTTTCCCTACGGGCGTAGCGTCACAGGACGCGGCGCACGCCGGGCAGCCGCCGGACCGGGCCCGCCAGCGCGAAGCAGGCCGGCAGCGCCACCACCGCCACCAGCGCCGCCTTCGCCGGCGTCGGCCACGCCAGGCCGCTCAGCGCGTACCCCAGGGCCGTCACCACGAACGCGTGGATCACGTACACGGTGAACGCGTGCGCCGACAGGTAGCGGCGCAGCGGCCCCTGCCGGTCCATGCGGCGGCGCAGGAACGTCAGCAGCGCGAGCACGACGCCGACCGCGAACGAGGAGTCCCACAGCGCGTACCACAGGGAGCTGAGGGTGCCGCCGCCCAGCCACGCCTCCAGGCCACCGGACAGCGCCAGCGGCAGGAACACCACGGCGGACCCGATCGCCAGGGCGAGCCCCGCCCAGCCCGTCCGCCCGCTCATGGCCCGCAGCCAGCCGCGCCGGTAGGCGACGGTGCCGAGGACGAAGAACGAGACGTACTGCGGGAGGTAGGAGATGGTGGGGAAGTCGATGACCGGCACCTGCGTGCCCACCGGGAGCACCACGCGCAGCGCGTACGTGACCAGGGCCAGCCCCACCACGAACGCGGCCACCGCGCCGGGGGTGAGCGGCCGGACGGCGGCCGGGCGCCGCGCGGTGAGGCGGCGGACGGTGGCGTAGCACACGTCCAGGACGAGCAGCGCCAGCACGAACCACAGCGGCCCCGACCCGATGGTGGCCAGGTAGAACTCCACCGGGGAGCCGCCCGGGTAGGCGGGGACCAGCAGGAGCGGGTTGAGCGCGAAGGAGAACACCGCCAGCGGGATCCCCAGGCGGACCAGCCGCTCGCGCAGGAACGGGCCGAAGCCCTTGCGGTCGTAGGAGCCGGGCGTGAAGTAGCCCGACAGCAGGAAGAACGCGCCCATGAACCAGGACTGGTTCAGCATCAGGAACGCCGACAGGCCGAACCCGGCCGCCGTGCTGGTGGGCGGCTCGTTGTAGTACCACAGCGGCAGGCCGCTGTAGCCGACGGCCACGTGGTGCAGGACCACGAGCGAGGTCAGCAGGATCCGCAGGTTGTCGATGAACCACAGGCGGGGCGGTGCCGCGCCGCCGCCGGTGAGCGTGGGCGGTGCGGGGTGGGGGCCGGTCGTCATGGACGTGCTCCAGTCGAGTCGTCGGGGGTGTGCTGCCGACGCTAGGGAGCGCGCGGGCGCGGCGGTATGCGGCTGGATGCACAGCGGGGGTGGAGCCAGGCACACTCCCGCGTTCCGGCTATCGCCCCCGCCTGATCAGGATCTCCGCCACGATCAGGTTGATCACCCAGCCGAGCACCTGCCCGGCCGGGATCATGGACGGGGCCAGCGTCCGGAGCGAGCCGGCGGGCACCCCGAAGGGCAACTGCGACAGCAGCAGCAGCGGCACCACGATCCGGGAGGTGACGGCCAGGAACGTCAGCGCGTAGTTGCGCATCATCCACTCCCGGTGCCGCGCGAAGTCGCGGCGGACGGCGGCCCGGTAGGCCAGCCAGCCCGTGACCAGCCACAGGACGGCCGGCACGGTCAGGCCGACCTGCGTCACCAGGCGGCCCGACAGCAGCGCCACCGGCACCGCCGCCAGCGCCGACGGCAGCACCCCGGCCAGCAGGTAGCAGCGCCCGATCACGCGGTGGACCCGGCGGCGCGCCCGCACGGCTGGCACGAACTGCAGCGGGCCGAGCACCAGCGCCTCCCACGGGGCTCGCACGAGGAGAAGTCCTTACGAACGGGGGTGTTCCGCTGCGGGAAAAGCTGATCCAGACTGTACGGCAGGAGCCGACCGGCGAGAAGGGGCGCACCACCTCCGTTGCCGCGCCCCTGGCGGAGCCGTGCGCGGCCGCGCTGCTGGAGACCACCGCACCCCGCCGGCCCGGAAGGGGCACCATGATGCGATATGACCTGCTCGTCAAGGGCGGGACCCTGGTCCTGCCGTACCACGGTGAGGTGCGCGCCGACGTGGCCGTGGCCGGCGGCCGGATCGTCGCGATCGGCGAGGATCTCGACGCGGCCGGCCTCGGCGACGGCGGCGAGATGATCGACGCCGCCGGGAAGGTCGTCTTACCGGGCGCGGTGGACGCCCACTTCCACCTGGGGATCTACCGCGACCTCGCGCTCGACGCGTACGAGGAGACCCGCTCCTCCCTGGTCGGCGGTGCCACGACCGTCCTGTCCTACTTCCGCACCGGGCAGCACTACCTCGGCAGGACCGGCCCGTACGAGACGATCTTCCCCGAGGTGCTGGACGCGGTCGCCGGCCGCTCGTGGACCGACTACGGCTTCCACCTCGCCCCGATGACCGCCGCGCAGATCGAGGAGATCCCCGCCCTGGTGGCCGGGCACGGCGTCACCTCGTTCAAGTACTACATGTTCTACAAGGGCTTCGACCTGGCGGCCAACAGCCGCGACGCCCGGGCTTTCACCATGGGCGACGAGTACGACCTCGGGCACCTCTACCTGATCATGGAGAAGCTGGCCGCGACGCAGGCCGCCCACCCCGGCCGCCGGCTGTCGCTGAGCCTGCACTGCGAGCAGTCGGAGCTGATGCGCGTGTTCATCGACCGCGTCCGCGCCGGCGGCGGCCCCCAGAACCTGCGCGCCTACAGCCAGGCCCGGCCGCCCCTGACCGAGCGGCTCGCCATCGCCGAGGCGGCCGTGCTGGCCGAGCACACCGGCGTCGAGATCAACCTGCTGCACCTGTCCAGCGCGGAGGCGTTGCAGGCGGCCGCCCGCACCTCCGCCAGGCGCGAGACCACCCTGCACCACCTGTGCCTCGACCACGACGACCTCGACGCGCGCGCCCGGCCCAGCGGAGGGCTGGGTGGAGGGCTGGGCGGAGGGCTGGGCGGGAAGGTCAACCCGCCGATCCGCACCCGCGAGCACAACGAGGCGCTGTGGGCGGGCGTGGCCGACGGGCGCATCGACTGGGTGGCCTCCGACCACGCCTGCTGCCTGGAGGAGCACAAGGGGGACGATCTGTGGCCGGCGCGGCCCGGCTTCGGCGGCACGGCGCTGCTGTACCCCGTGCTGTTCTCCGAGGGGCACCTGCGGCGCGGCCTGCCGCTGACCAGGATCGCCGAGGTCGCCGCCGCCAACCCGGCCCGCGCGTTCGGTCTGTGGGGCCGCAAGGGCGCGCTGGCCATCGGCTACGACGCCGACCTCACCGTCCTGGATCCGCAGCTGACCAGGACCGTCACCACGGACCTGCTGCTGTCGGGACAGGACCACTGCCCGTTCGAGGGCCTGCGCGTGACCGGCTGGCCCGTCGCCACCGTGGTCGGCGGGCGGGTGGCGTTCCGCGACGGCAAGACGTCCGGCGAGCCGTCGGGCTCGTACCTGCATCGCTGACGGAGAACCTGCTTCACCCCGATCGCCCCGTTCGTCCACTTAGGTGGCGGATGGGCGGCTAAAGTCGATCTTCCAGCGGCAGCGGGACGATCGGGGGCGAAAGATCTCAATGGGGACACACACCTGGCCCGGGACGCCCGCACCGCACCCGGTCGCAACCAAGCCGGGTGGACCCCTGGACCCGCCGCCCCGGCCGCTGCCGTCCCTTCCCGGGGAGCTGTTCGTGGGGCGGGCGGCAGAGCTCGGCGTCCTGGACGAGGCCCTGTCCCCGACCGGCGCCCGGCCGGGGGCGGAGACAGCGTCGCCGTCGGCCTTGATCTGGGGGCCCGGTGGTGTCGGCAAGACGTGGCTGGCCCTGCACTGGACCCACCGCGACGCCGAATCCTTCCCGGACGGGCTGCTCCACCTCGACCTGCGCGGGCACGACCCCGTCACCCCGCCCGTGACGGCCGAGGAGGCGGTGCTCGACCTCCTGCTCGCCCTCGGCGCCGACCCCCGCACCATCCCGTCGGCACCCGAGGCCCAGGCCGCGCTCTACCGCGACATGATGGCCGGCCGCCGCATGCTCGTCCTGATCGACGACGCCCCCTCCACCCGCCACGTGCGGGCGCTCCTGCCCGGCACCCCCACCAGCGCGGTCCTGATCACCAGCCGCCACGAGCTTGACGTCCCGGCCGCCGCACGGGTCCCGCTGGGCGGGCTGGCCGAGCAGGAGGCGTCGCGGCTGCTCGTGCGCGCCATCGGCACCACCCGGCCGCACGCCGTACGCGACCTCCTGCGCCGCTGCGCCGGCCTGCCCCTGGCACTCGGCCTGGCGGCCGCCCGCATCGCCACCCACCCCCACCTGCCCCTGGAAACGCCCCCCACCGAACCACCCCCCGCCCCTCTGAGCGAGCCGCTCGCCGAGCAGGACGCCGCGTTGCGGGCCGCCTTCGAGGCGTCCTGGCTGGGGCTCGGTGAGGACGCCAGGCGGCTGCTGCTGGCGCTGGCGCCCGCTCCGGTGCCGGACGTCGGCCTCGCCGCCGTGGCGTCGCTGGCCGCGCTGCCCGCCGCGCGCACCAGCACGCTGCTGCGCCTGCTGGAGGCCGCCCACCTGGTGATCCAGCACCGCCCGGGACGTTACCGCATGCACGACCTGGTACGCCTGCACACGCTCCGGCACGCCGGCCCCGCCTCCACGACCGGCGCCCTGAGACGGCTCGTCGACCACTACATGTACACCGCCCACCACGGCGCCATCACCCTGGCCCCGCGGGCCCGCCCGATCACCATGAGCCGGCCGGCGCCCGGCGTCCACCCTGCCCTGCCCGCCACCGGGCAGGACGCGCTGGACTGGTTCGACACCGAACGCGACTGCCTGCTGACCCTCCTGCGCTGGACCGCCGACCAGGACTGGAACGAGGACGCCTGGCGCATCGCCTGGTCCATGGACGAGATGCTCCGGCGCAGAGGGCACCTCCACGACCGGGTCCGCGTCTGGGAGAGCGCCGTGTTCGCCGCCGAACGGCTCGGCGCCGCCGACGTCCAGTGCCTGGCCTACCGCCGCCTCGCGCACGCGCACGAGGAGGCGGGCGAGCACGCCGCCGCCCTGCCCGCCCGGCGCCGGGCCCTGGCCCTGGCCGCACACCTGCGTGACCGCCGCGAACAGGCACAGACGCACCGCACCTCCGCCTTCCCTTCGCGGGCGGGAGTGGAGGCTGCGCACCCCCACTCGGACGTCCCGCCCGCCCGCTTGGACACGGCGCCCGCTCGGTCGGACGCCTGACGCGCCCCCAGGTGGTGGTGCGGCATCAGCGTGGCGGGCCGAACCAGGTGTCCAGCGCGACGGCGAGGGACGCTTCGTCGCCCGCCTGCCAGGCGATGACGGCGTCGGGACGCAGCAGCAGCGGCTCGGTGTTCGTCACCGTGACGACCTCGACCCTGCCCGCCGCGTACCGGGCCAGGTCCCGCGTCCGCGGCGTGAGCAGGAGCAGGCCGCGGCCGGTGCGCAGGTGCTCGTGCAGCCGTGACACCGCACCATCACCGCTGTCCCGCCCGTCGTCGTCATTGACGATCACAAGCTCCAGGTCAGGGCAGTGCCGGCCGGCCGGGGCCGGGGCGGGATAGGGGAGGTCGTAGCGGAGGTTCACGCCGGACAGCAGCTCGGTGAAGTACCGGTTGGCCGCCGGGAGGTCCAGCACCTCGTCCATGACGTCCCGCAGCGCGTCGACGTGCGGGCCGGGAGCCAGCAGCGCGGACTGGGCCCGCGTGTTGCGCAGCACCGCCTCGCCCGCGGGGTGCCGCTCGCGGGTGTAGGTGTCGAGCAGGGCCGGCGGGGCGTCGCCCCGCACGACGGCGGCCAGCTTCCAGCCGAGGTTCATCGCGTCCATCAGCCCGAGGTTGAGGCCCTGCCCGCCGCTGGGCGAGTGCACGTGTGCGGCGTCCCCGGCCAGGAACACCGGGCCGAGCCGGTAGGTGGCGGCCTGGCGGGCCTGGTCGCCGAAGCGGCGGTCGTCGTGGATCTCCTCGATCCGGACGTCGGCCCCGGTCACGCGGCGGATCGCCGCGGCCAGCTCGCGAGCGGTCACCGGCCCGTCAGGCCCGTGCTCGGCCGTCGCGCGCCGGCCCGGCCCGTGCCCGGCCGCCGCCGGCTCGGTGACGCCCGCCATGTCGCCGCCGCGCAGGAACGTGCCCGTGTCGTACCGGCCCGGGGCGGGGACGGGGCCGGAGAACCGCACCCGGCCCGCGATCGTCCGCAGCAAAGCCGGCGTCCCGGGGAAGGGGAAGGCGGCGAGCTGGCGCACCGTGCTGTGGCCGCCGTCGCAGCCCACCACGTAACGTGCGCGCAGCCGGCGCTCGCCCCGCGAGGTGGCCACGACGATCGTGACCCCGTCCCCGTCCCCGTCCCCGTCCCCGTCGCCGTCGCCGGCGCCGGCGTGCGCGGAGCCCGGGTCGGGTTCGAGTGCGACGAGCCGGTGCCCGCGCAGGATGCGTACCCCCAGCTCCTCGGCGTGGGCGGTGAGGACGCGTTCCAGCTCCGGCTGCCAGATCTGGGTGCCGCGCCGCCGTTCGTCCGGGACGAGCTTGTGGAGGTTCGCGAAGTGGCCGAGGGTGGTGCCGTGGTCGCGGGCGAGGTCTCGCGTGCCGCCGGGTCGTGCCTGGTCGAGCTGGGGGCCGAGGCCGCGGCGCCAGAGTGCTTCGGTGGCCAGCGGGCCGATGCCGCGGGCCTTGGTCTGTTCGGCGGGTTCGTCCAGACGTTCCACGACAAGAGGGTGAGCGCCGCCCAGGCGGAGCTCCGCGGCGAGGAGCAGGCCGACGGGTCCGGCGCCCACGATGATCACATCAGCGTCCATGAAACGCCTCCTTAACTTGTTAAGGGGTACTATGGCTTTAACAAGTTAAGGGCGTCAAGGAGGACATCGATGCCGATCGACGTCGGGGAGGCCGTGCGGGCGGCCCTGGCCCTGGTGGAGGCCGACGGTCTCGACAAGCTGACCGTCCGGCGCCTGGCCACGGAGCTCGGCGTCAAGGCGCCCGCGCTGTACTGGCACTTCAGCGGCAAGCGGGCCCTGCTCGACCACATGACCGACGCCATCGTGGCACCGGTGCTCACCCGGCTCCCGCCCCCCGACACCTTCTGGCTCACGTGGCTGGAGGAGGCCGGGCTCGCCCTCAACGCCGCCCTGCTCGGCCACCGCGACGGCCCCCGCATCGCGCTCGGCGCGGACCTGCGGGTCGCCCGCTCGCTCGGGGAGTTCGCCGAGCGTACGGTCGAGGTGCTGCACCGGGCGGGCTATTCGCTCGGCGACGCCACCCGCGCGGCCGGCGTCCTGGTCCACTTCATCCTCGGACGCGCGGTGGAGGACCAGACGTGGCCCGGCGAACACGACGAGGCCGCCGCGATCGCCACCATCCCGTTCCCGCTGATGGCACGCGGCCTGCGCGAACGTCACGCCGCCGGCGCCACCGTGACCGACAACTTCCGCTACGCGCTGGGCGTGCTGCTAGCCGGCCTGAACGCGACCCGCCCCACCTGACGCGCGCCAGGACGGTCCTCGTCAGGACGGGCGGAGGGCGGGCCTGGTCAGGACGGGCGGAGGGCGGTCCTGGTCAGGACGTCGTCCGCGGCGCCGCCCGAGCCCAGCTCCCGAACCGCCTCGGCCAGCTCGTTCACCTGGCCCGGCGGCAGCGCCCGGCTCGCGTTGGAGCGGAACTTCGTCTCCAGCTCCGCCGCCGACAGCGGATGCTCGGGCCCGCCGCGTGAGGAGTCCACCCGGTGCTCCAGCGTCGAGCCGTCGCGCAGCCGCACCCGTACCACCGCCGCGAACGCCCGGGGGAAGATCCGCGAGGCGCGCTCGTCGGCCACGCACCGCACCCGGCCGGCTAGCTCCAGCCGCGCCGGGTCCAGCACCGTCGGCGGCCCCGTCAGCCCCTCGGCGGCCAGCACCGCCGCGGACACCCCGGCGTGCGCGGCCCACCCGCAGTGCACCGGCTTGACGGTCCCGCCCGTACGGTTGGCCTCCAGCAGCCCGGCGCCCATCGAGGCGGCCACCCCCACCGCGTGCGCCACCCCCTCGGGCGGCAGCCCGAGCAGCAGCCCGGCGGCCACGGCGGCGCCCAGGGTGCCGCAGATGGAGGTGGCATGCCGGCCCTGCTCGAAGAACAACGAGTTACGCTCCTGCGGCAGGTAGGACGCCATGCCGAGCCGGGCGCACACCTCGATCCCGGCCGCGATCGCCGCCACCAGCTCCGCGCCGGGCGCGCGCACGCTCTGGGCCACGGCCAGCGCCGCCGGCACGACGCGGGCGCTCGGGTGCAGCACCGACGGCAGGTGGGTGTCGTCGAAGTCGAGCGCGTGCGCCAAGGTGCCGTTGACCAGCGCCGCCGACGGCGCGGGCACCCGGTCGCCGCTCCCGATCACGCTCGCCTCACCGGCCCCGCCCCACCGCCGCACGCCCCGCAACACCACCGCCGCGGCCTCAGCCGTGTCGCGGGTCGTGTCGCCGGTCGCGTCGGCGGTCGTGTCGGAGTAGGCGGCCAGGCAGTTGCCGAGGACGTCGAGCACCCGGCCCGGCACGTCCGCACGCACCGCCTCGGGCAGCTCGCCGTCCCTGCACGCCACCGCGAACCCGGCCAGCCGCCGCACGTACGTCATCCCGTCTCCTCACCTGCCGTCGCCGTCCCCATCGTGCGCGGAGGAGGTCGTATCGCGCAGCCGCCTTCCGTGATCCTTCTCGAGGGCTACGGCGGCGGCGGACAGGAGCGTCGCGGAGGACAGGCCGCCCCAGAGGGTGGCCGGGCCATGGGAGGCGAGGGCGGTGATGACCGCAGGAGAGACGGCGAGGCCGAACCCCGTGGAGAGCTGGAAGCGGGCCAGGGCGCGTCCCAGGAGGCGGGGCGGGGCGAGGGCGGTGACGAGCGCGGTGGCGCTGCCGGCGTAGACGATCTCGCCGATGGTGCAGATCACCGACACCGCCGTGACGGCCGTTGCACCCCAGCCGTGCCCCAGTGAGGTGGCCCCGAGGAAGCCGAGGTACGACGCGGCCAGGACCACGCCGGACAGAGCCAGCACCGCCCGCCGGGAGAAGCGCGACATCAGGACGGTGACCGGGACCTGGAGGGTGACCACCAGCACCGTGTTCGCCACGAAGATGGCCGCCGGCCACACCGGGGAGGCGTGCAACTGGGTCACCAGGACCAGGGGGAGCGCCACTTCGGGGACGTTGAGGCAGAAGACGTAGACGACGTTGGCGGCCAGCAGCGCGCGCATCCGCGGCGCGGGCCCACCGGCGCTGTCCGGAGCAGCGGGTGGAAGAGCGGACGGGTCGGCGGGTGGGGCCGAGGCTCGGCCGGCAGGTGCGCTGGTGGGCGGAATGGTGGGGACGGGGAGAGTGGCCGGTGGAAGGGCGGGCGGATGTGCGTGCAGGCGGACCGACCAGGCCAGGACCGCCGCAACGAGATAAGCGAGCCCGGTGACAACGGCCAGCGCCCGCAGCGCTGTAGGGCCGCCCGTGAGGCAGGCGGTGGCCAGGAGGGCGCCGGCGCCCAGGCCGGCGTTGCGGAGGGCGCGGCCGGCGGCCAGGGCGGCGTCGCGTTCGCGGCCGTGGGCGACCGTGGCGACGAGGGCGGCATGGGCGGCCGGCCACGCCTGGTTGCCGATGCCGAGGAAGAGCGCCGCCAGCGCAAACAGCCAGGCGTGTCCCGCCGGGGCGGCCAGGAGGAGTGCCACGCCCGCCACCCGTACCAGCATCGCCGCCGCCACGACCGAGCTGCGCGCCCCCCGATCGAGCCACCACCCGACCGCCGGCATGCAGGCCAGCCCCAGCACGACCCCGGCCGTCATGGCGACCCCGGTGACCGGCGCGGACAGCCGGAGCACCGTCACCCCGTAGAGCAGCAGGAAGGGCCGCAGCAGGCCGGTGCCGAGCGCGTCCACGACGAGGGCGACGGCGTAGCGGGGGCCGCCGGAGGCACGGACGAGGGCGCGGGGCCGGATCTTGGTCGTTGCCATGGCGTTCACGATGTGGCCGGGCCGCCAGTACGGCCCCGACGGTTGACGGAGATCGTCAATCGGCGGAGTCGCCGGGTGTCCGGCCAGCGATGATGGGGGGATGACGTTGAGGATCGACATCGGCGGGCCGCCGTCCGGGCGGCTGCGGTTCACCGCCTCGCCGCTGGCCGAGCTGACCGCGATGCTGCACGTGCTGGCCGAGCCGGGCCATCACCCGCGGTTCGCCGCCTGGGCGGGGGACGTGTGGGCGGGGTTGCGGCCGGAGCTGGCCGAGCGGCTGAGGGAGGCGGAGTTCCTGTGGCGGTCCTCGCGGGCGGACTTCCTGGTGCCGGCCCGTCCCCGGCCGACGCTCGCCGAGGAGCTGGACGACGTGGACCGGATCGGCGACGAGGCGTATGTGCGGGCCGCGCTCGTCACCACGTGCGGCAGCAACCGGCTGCACTTCGGCTCGCCGCTGGAGGACGCGACGGCGCGCGAGCGGGCCCTGGACCTGGCGCAGGCCCGCGGCGCGCTCCAGGAGGCGTTCGTGGAACGGCTGCTCGCGGACCCGGCCGCCGTGCGGGCGCGGGTGCGTCACACCCTGGAACAGTGCGCCGAGGCCTTCTTCGACGCCGCCTGGGCGGACATCTCCGTGCGGCTCGCCACCGACCTGCGCCTGAAGAACGACCTGCTGAAACGCCAGGGCGTCGCGGCGGCGCTCGCGTCGGTCTCCGGCGCGGTCACCCTGGCGCCGGACGGCGACCGCATCATGGTGGACAAGCTCCAGGACAAGGCGATCACCGCCCCCGACACCGGCGTCACGTTCCTGCCCACCGTCTTCGGCCACCCGCACCTGGTGGTGATCCACGCGCCCGGCTGGCAGCCGGTGGTGCAGTACCCGGTGGCGGAGGCGAGCCCGCCCGCGCCGGTCTCGATGGAGACGGTCACGCTCCGGCTGGAGGCGCTGGCCCATCCGGTACGGCTGCGGCTGCTGCGTACCCTGGCCCGCGGCCCGCACACCACCGGCGAGCTGGCCCACGCCTGGGAGCTCACGCCCCCCGAGGTGTCCCGCCACCTCGCCGTCCTGCGCCGCGCGGGCCTGCTCTCGGCCCAGCGGCACGGCCGGTACGTCCGCCATCGCCTCGATCTGCCCGCTCTGACGGCGCTGGGCGGCGACCTGCTGACGGCCGTACTGCGCTGAGCGGTGCCACGACGTTTGAGACTTAAGCGCCTGAAAACAGGAGAACAGGCCGACAAAGCTTCAATCGACGTTGCAGTGTTACGATTTACCTACATGAGTCAGGACATTCGCGACTTCATCGCCCCCTCATGTGAGCTGCTGGCCCTCGGCGAGCCGACCCACCAGGTGCCCGCCACCCAGCGGCTGCGCAACGAGCTGTTCGCCCGGCTGGCCGGGCAAGGTTTCCGCTCGATCGCCCTGGAGATCGACCGCATCGCCGCCCTCACCGCCGACGACTACGTCCGCAACGGCACCGGCACCCTCGACACCGCCCTGAGCGAGGGCTTCTCGCACGGCTGGGGAGCCATGGAGGGCAACAGGGAGCTGCTCGCCTGGATGCGCGAGTACAACCGGACCCGACCGCCGCGGGAGCGGCTGAGCCTGCACGGGTTCGACGCGCCGACGGAGAACTTCAGCGCGCCCAGCCCACGCCGCTACCTGGAGCACGTCCGCGACTACCTGGGCCTCGACCTCGACATCGCGGGCCTGGCCGGCGACGACGAGCGCTGGGGACGTACCGAAGCGATCATGGATGCGGCGAGCTCGCCCGGCGCGAGCCCGGAGGCGGGCCGGCTGCGTGCCGCCGCCGAGGAGCTGCTCGTCGCGCTGCGGGCGCGCGAGCGGGAGGCGCCCTCGCGCGAGGAGTGGATCAGGGCCAGGGCGCACCTCACCGCCGGCCTCGGCCTGCTCCGCTACCACCGGCAGGCGGCCGTGCCCCTCGAACGCAACGAGCGGGTGACCCGCCTGATGGCCGTGCGCGGCGCCCTGATGGCCCAGAACCTGCTCGACCTGCATGCCATCGAGGCCCCGCGCGGGCCGATGCTGGTGCACTCGCACAACGCGCACCTGCGCAAGTCGCCGGGCGGCATGCGGGTGGCCGACCTGGACATGCACTGGATCGGCGCGGGCGCCATCGTCGCGTCCCTGCTGGGCGACCGGTACGCGTTCGTCGCCGGCGGTCTCGGCCGGGCCGGGGCGCTCGGCGTCGGCGACCCGGCCCCGGACACCTTCGAGGGCCTGCTGGGCGCCCGCATCACGACGTGGGGCCTGGCCCCCGTCCCTTCCGGCGCCCGCACCCGCACCGACCCCGTCCCGCAGCGCAGCGGGTACTTCCCCCTCGACCACGCCACCCTGGACGGCGCGGACGCCGTCCTGTTCGTCGCGGACCCGGACCTCGTCCAGCTCGCGCGTTCCTAGTTCGTGTCGCGAATTTTGCTATTGTCGAGTGGTGAAGGAGCAAGCCGAAAGTCAGATAGGGGTGGTGGCCGCGCTGGTGCGGTCCACGTTCCTGGTCAATGCCGTGTACGAGGCCTCCGCCCGCGAGTACGGTCTCACCCAGCAGCAGGGCCAGTTGTTGTGCGTGCTGATGCCGCGCCCGTACGGGATGAGCGAGCTGGGCGCGGTGCTCGGCCTGGCCAAGTCGAGCCTGACCGGTCTGGTCGACCGCACCGAGCGTAACGGCCTGGTCCAGCGCAAGCCCGACCCCGACGACTCCCGGGCGGTGCGGGTGGCGCTCACCAAGATGGGCGCCAAGCTGGCCGTGGAGTTCTACGACGAGACCTGCCGGCGCATCGAGGAGCTGGCCGCCGGGTTCGCGCCGGAGGAGCGCGACACGCTCGCCGCCCTGCTCGGCCGGATCGTGGCCGACAACAAGGTGCCGACCGTCTTCATGGAGCCGGACCGGCTGCGGTGACGGCGCTACCACTTGCGGTTCGTGCCACGAACTAATAAAGTTCGTGGCACGAACTTTGTGAGGGGTTTGAATGATGAGCACGTTGTCCGCATCCAGGGTCGTCTTCGGCTTCGGCACGCATCCCGGCATCGACGACATCCCCGAGCTGCTGCGGCTGACCGAGCAGGCCGACCGTGACGGGCTGGACCTGTTCACCCTGTCCGACCACCCGTACATCGGCGTCCGCCTCGACGCCTACGCCGCGCTCGGCTTCGTCCTCGGGCGCACGCGGCACCTGGCCGGTTTCGCCAACGTCACCAACCTGCCGACCCGGCCGCCGGCCATGCTGGCCAGGACGGTGACCTCGCTGTCGGCGATGTCCGGCGGCCGGATCGTGCTCGGCATGGGCGCGGGCGGCCTGTGGGACCGCATCGCCGACATGGGCGTGCCCCGGCTGAGCCCCGGAGCCGCGGTGGACGCGTTCGAGGAGGCGATCGTGCTGGTCAAGCTGCTGTCCGGCGGCGGGCCCGCGGTCACCTTCGAGGGCGCCCACTACCAGGTGCGCCAGATCGAGCCCGCGCCCGTCGCAGCCCCGCCCGTGTGGACCGGCTCGGTCGGCCCCAAGTCGCTGGCCGCCACCGGCCGCGTCGCCGACGGCTGGATCCCCGGCCACGCGGCCGACTGGCTCAGCGAGCGCTACCGCTCCTCCCGCCCCGTCATCGACGAGGCGGCGGCCGCCGCCGGCCGCGACCCGGCCGAGGTCCGCACGATCTTCAACCTGCCCGGCCGCATCACCGACCGGCCGCTGCCCGCCACCCGCGACGCGGAGGGCCGCTGGCTCGGCGGCTCCGTCGGGCAGTGGGTGGAGGAGCTGACCTCGGCCGTGCTGGAGCACGGCGCGTCCGGCTTCACGCTCTTCTCTCCCAGCCACGGCTCCGTCGACGCGACCACCCTGGCCCGCTGGGGCCAGGAGGTCGCCCCCGCCGTACGCGAGGCGGTCGCCAAGGAAGCTCAGCCCGTCACGCCGGACGACTCCTCCAGGTAGGCCATCGCCCCCACGGGCTCCTCGGCGAAGAAGACCAGGTCGGTGAGAGGACGAGGCAGGAAACCCTCGTCCTCCATCCGGCGGAACTGCTCCTTGAGGCCGTCGTAGAAGCCCGCCGTGTTCAGCAGCACGACGGGCTTGTCCGTACGGCCGTGCTTCTTCAGCTCCAGGATCTCCGTCGCCTCGTCCAGCGTGCCCGTGCCCCCCACCATGATCACCACCGCGTCGGCCTTCTCCAGCAGCAGCTTCTTACGCTCGCCGAGGTCGGCCGCGACGACCATGTCGTCCACGCCCGGGCGCACCTTGTGGGCCAGGAAGTCCACCGAGACGCCCATGAGCCGCCCGCCCGCCTCGTGCACCCCGTCGGCCATCACCTTCATCAGCCCCACGTTGGAGCCGCCCCACACCAGGGTGTGCCCGCCCCTGCCGATCAGCTCGGCGAACTCGCGGGCGGGGCGGGTGTAGGTCTCGGGCAGGTCGGCGGCGGACAGGAAGACGCAGATGTTCATGGAGACCACCGTAAAGGGCGCGACGCGTCACCTGGTCACAGGTGCCGGCCCCACCAGTCGAGGATGGCCTCGAAGCGGGCCACCCGATGGCTCGGCAGCCCTGAGCGCGACAGCTCGTGCCCCTCTCCCGGGAACAGCAGCATCTCCGTCTCCACCCCGCGCATCCGCAGCTTGACGAACAACCGCTGTGCCTGCTCCACCGGGCACCGCCAGTCGTGCTCGGAATGGATGATCAGGAACGGGATCTCGATCTTGTCGGCGTGCGTGAGCGGGCTCTGCTCGGCCCAGCGCGCCGTGTCCTCGCCGTACAGGTCGCGGGTGAAGAACCAGCCGATGTCGCTGCTGCCGGTGAAGCTGTCGATCGCGTTGAGCGCCCGCTCGCTGATCGCCGCCCTGAACCGCTCCCCGTGGTGGGCCGCCAGCCACGTGGTCATGAAGCCGCCGTGCGAGCCGCCCAGCACGCCGGTGCGGGAGGCGTCCAGGCCGCCGGTGGCCAGCGCGGCGTCCAGCAGCGCGAGCAGGTCGGCGGCCGACAGCCGGCCGACGTCGCCGATGATGTGCCGGCCGTGCGCCTGCCCGTAGCCGGAGGAGCCGCGCGGGTTGCCCATGACGACCGCGTACCCGGCCGAGGCGTAGACCTGGGCCTCGTCGAAGACGTGCCAGCCGTACTGCGTGAACGGGCCGCCGTGGATCATGAGGAGCACCGGGTGCGGCCCCTCGCCCTCGGGGCGGACGATCCAGCCGTGCACCGGGTAGCCGTCGGGGGCCGTGCCGGTGATCTCCTCCAGCGGCAGCACGCCGAGGTCGCGGCCGAAGGAGGTCAGCGTGATCTCCTCGCCGTCGCGCAGCGCGACGAGCTCGCCCGGCGTGCGGGAGTCGGCGACGGCCGCGACGGTGACGCCGGCGGCGTGGGCCACGGCGTTGACCTCGCGCGGGCCGCTGATCAGGACGGCCGGCTCGCCGCCCTCGTACGGGACCAGCAGCAGGTCCTTGGCCCCCCGGTTCTCGGCGGTCACGAGCACACCCTCGCCGATGGGCGCGTACGGGTCCTCCGGCAGGTGGAAGCGCTCCTCGTCGGTCAGGCGCCGGGCCGCGCCCCCGGCCACCGGCACCGTCCACAGCCCGGCGTTGCGGCACACCACCCGGCGGCCCTCGGGCCCGGCGGCGTAGCCGAAGAAGCACAGCGCCGCGCCGTCAGGGGTGAAGCGCGGCCCGGACACCGACAGGTCGCTGCCCGTCACCCGGCGCAGCCCGGAGCCGTCGGGAGCGCACACCCACACATCGGCGGTGACCGTGGTGTCGCGCTCGTCGTGGCGGGCCGCCACGAACGCCAGCAGCGCGCCGTCCGGGCTCCACGCCACCTCGCCGTGGTCGTAGTCGCCCTCGGTCACCTGGACGGGCGAGGGCTCGTCCACGAACGGGTCGACGACGAACACGTGCGCCCGCCGGTCGATGAAGAAGCCCAGGTTGTCGCGCCGGAACTGGAAGCCCGTGATGCGGCGCGGCGGCTCCTTGTCCGGCTCGCCCTCGCCGTAACGGCCCTCCTCGGGCACGCGCGCCACGAACGCCAGCCGCCGCGAGTCGGGGCTCCACACCGGCTCGCCCGCGCCGAGCGGCTGGTCGGTCACCTTCCACGGCTCGCCGCCGCCGGTGGGCAGCACGTAGAGCTGCGGCTTGGCGCCGTCACCGGCACGCACGAACGCCAGCCAGGCGCCGTCGGGGGAGTAGACCGGCTCCGCGTCGCGCGGGCCACGCGTCAGCCGGCGCGGCTCGGCGGAGCCGTCCGTCGGGACCAGCCACAGGCCGCCGCGGTAGTCGTCGGCTTCGAGGTCGGGCCGGTTGACGGCGACGATCGCATGCTTCCCGTCGGGCGAGATCGTCGGCGCGCCGAGAGCATGCAAGAGGGTAATGTCCGCTGGTTTCATGCGCTCGACCCTAACCGCAGCGCCCCGGCGGCCACAGCGACCGTCCCTCACAAAGCCCCGCACATCGCGGCCGATGGTCACAATTCGTGATGCCGCACGCCTTCTGCGTGAAACCACCGTAAGATCCACGGCTAGATCGACGGCGGTACCGCGAGCAGAGAGGCAGTGCAGCACGTGACCCCCCAAGGCCCGCAGCCCCACCAGCCCCCCGAGCCGACGGCCCCGGCCCCCGCCGAGCCGCTGCTGACCAGGGACTACGACGCCAACCCCGCCCACGTGCACGCGAGACTGCGCGACACCCACGGCGCCGTCGCGCCCGTCGACCTGCTCGGCGTGCCGGTCTGGTTCGTCATGGGGTACGAGGAGGTGCTGCGCGTCCTGCAGAACGCCGGAGGCGTCTGGAGCAAACACCCCGACCGGTGGAAGGCACACGCCGAAGGCCGCATCCCCGCCGACTGGCCCCTCCTGCCCGTCTTCCAGGTCAACAACTCCACCTTCCAGGAAGGCACCGCGCAACAGCAGCTCCGCAACGCCTGGACCAGCGCCCTCGCCCCCTTCCAGGACCACGGCCACCCCCAGGCCCAGCAGCTCGAACAGGCCGTCGCCCGCCACGCCGACGACCTCATCGCCGTGCTCGCCGAAGGCGGCAGCACCGGGCAGGCCGACCTGGCCGCCCAGTACGCCCGGCCGCTGCCGCTCATGGTCGCCGACCGCATGCTCGGCTTCACCGCCGGCCGCGGCGAGGACGTCGTCATGGACATCTGGCGCCTCATCGACGCCGGGACCGACGCGGCCACCGCGCTCGAACGGCTCCACGCCGCCATGACCGAGCTGGGCGCCGCCAAACGCGAGCACCCCGGCGACGACCTGCCGTCGTACCTGATCGCCGCCAAACCGGACATCACCCTCGACGAGCTGGCCCGCGAGCTGCTCATGCTGCCCGGCCTGCTCGACTTCACCGCCAGCCTCGTCTGCAACGTCGTCGTCGAGGTCGCCACCAACCCCGACGTGCGCGAAAGCCTGTCCACCGGCGCCATCGACGAGACCATCAACCGGGTCGCGCTGCTCAACCCGCCCATGGCCAACCTCACCTTCCGCTACGCCCTGACCGAGGTGAAGCTGGGCGGGCGCACCATCGCCGCCGGCGACCCCGTCATGCTCTCCGTCGCCGCCGCCCACCAGGACCCGCGCTTCGCCGGCGCCATCGACTGGAACGCCATCCGCACCACCCGCGCCCACCTCGCCTGGGGCGCCGGCCCGCACAACTGCCTCGGCCGGCTCCTGGCCACCCGCATCACCGCCATCGCCGTGCACCGCCTGTTCAAGCGGCTCTCGAAGGTCAAGCTCGCCCTCCCGGCCGACCAGCTCCCGTGGCGGCCGTCCCCGTTCATGCGCGCCCTGCGCTCCCTTCCGATCCAGTACGAACTCGCGCCCGCACCCCCCACGACCGCCCCCACCCCCGCCCCACCCACCCCGGAGGACCCTCCGCCCACCGAGCCCGCCGACCGCCCGTCCAGGTCCCCCTTGTGGACGTTCCTGCGCGGCCTGCGCCGCCCCCGCTGACCACCCCCACCGGCCCGGCCGCACAGGGCCGCCGCCAGCCGACCAGACGGCGCCCGGCCGGCCGGAGCCGGGGCCGCCCGGGGCCGGGCGGGCGGTGCTCGGGCGGCGGGATCGATCGGGAGTGCGCACTGCGCCCGGCGGCGGGGTCAGGCGGGTGGGGGCGGCCGAGGCCGCCTGACCGGGCGGCTCACCCGCGCAACCGGGTGTTGAGGCGGGCGGCCTGGCGGGTCAGGTGCTCGCGCTCGGGCACGCTCGGCGCCGATCGGGCGGCCTCGGCGTACAGGCGGGCCGCGGTCGCCAGGTCGCCGTCCCGCTCGTGCAGGTACGCCGCCACGGCGGTGTACCTGGGCAGCGCGGGATCGAGCTCGGCCAGGGCGGCCAGCCCGGCACGCGCCCCGTCGGCCTCGCCGACCGCGACCGCCCGGTTGAGGCGGGCCACGGGGCTGCCGGTGATCCGGACGAGCTCGTCGTACCACTCGACGATCTGCACCCAGTCCGTCTCCGCGGCGCACTGAGCGTCGGCGTGCAGCGCGGCGATCGCCGCCTGCGCCTGGAACTCGCCCAGCCGGTCGCGGGCGAGCGCCGCCTGCAGCACGTCCACCCCCTCGGCGATCATCCGGGTGTCCCACAGGCTGCGGTCCTGCTCGGCGAGCGGCACCAGCCTGCCGTCCGGGCCGGTCCGCGCCGGGCGGCGGGCGTGGTGCAGCAGCATGAGCGCGAGCAGGCCCGCCACCTCCTCGTCCTTGGTCCTGGCCGCGAGCTGGCGGGTCAGTCTGATCGCCTCCGCGGCCAGGTCCACGTCGCCGGAGTAGCCCTCGTTGAAGACGAGGTAGAGCACGCGCAGCACCGTGGCCAGGTCGCCGGGCTGGTCGAAGCGGACGGAGGAGACGGTCCGCTTGGCGCGGCTGATGCGCTGCGCCATCGTCGCCTCCGGCACCAGGTACGCCTGCGCGATCTGGCGCGTCGTCAGCCCGCCGACCGCGCGCAGCGTCAGCGCGACCGCCGAGGCCGGGGTCAGGGACGGGTGCGCGCACAGGAAGTACAGCTGCAGCGTGTCGTCCACCGCCTCCGACGGGCCCGGCGCCGGCTCGGCCTCCACCCGGACCTCGCGCTCCTGCCGGGAGGCCTCGGCGCGGGCGGCGTCCAGGAACTTGCGCCACGCCACCGTGACCAGCCAGCCCTTCGGGTCGCGCGGCGCGTCGCCCGGCCAGACGCGCACGGCCTCGACCAGGGCCTCCTGCACGGCGTCCTCGGCCGCCACGAAGCTCGCTCCGCGACGGACGAGAGCACCGATCACCGCGGGCACCAGCTCCCGCAGCAGCGCCTCGTTCACCCCGTCACTCAATCCGTCGCAGGCAGGTGCTCGGTCATGATCGGGCGCACCTCCAGCCACTCGTGGATCGGCTTGCCGCCCGCGCCCGGAGCCGCCGACAGCTCGGCCGCCAGCTCCAGCGCCCGCTCGTAGCTGTCCACGTCGATCACCATCCAGCCGGCGATCAGGTCCTTCGTCTCCGCGAACGGGCCGTCGGTCACCGGCGGCCGCCCCTCCCCGTCGGAGCGGACGAACGTGCCCTCCGGCGACAGCGCCTGGCTGTCGACGAACTCGCCCGTGCTCTCCAACCGGGCGGCGAACTCCCGCATGTACCGCAGATGCGCCGACAGCTCCTCCGGCGTCCACTGGTCCATCGGCACGTCGTTGACCGCCGCGGGCGCGCCCCGGTAGTGCTTGAGCAGCAGATACTTGGCCACCGTCGTTCTCCTTAGTGTGATACGGCCCCATTGTGGCCGTGTTGCTGATGATGAGGGGATGTTTCAGGCGCTGCGGCTCTCCTCGCGCTTGCGCATCAGCTCCTCCACCGCGCTCGGCAGCGTCGTCTCGAAGTCGATCAGCTTCGCCCACGTGGGCGTGACGACGATCCGGACCATGCCGTCGTAGAGGGAGCGCACCTCCGCCTCCCACTCGACCCGCTGCTCGGCCGTCATCTGGTAGCTGCCGTTCATCTGCAGGTACTCCTCCGGGATGCCGTCGACGACGTCCAGCTCGACCTCGCCGCGGATCAGCAGGATCTTGGGCGGGTGCACCTCGGTGTCGATCGTCAGGGCGACCGCCGGGTTCGCGCGCAGGGCCGCCAGCTTCGGCGCGTTCTTGGTGGTGCACATCACGATCTGCGAGCCGTTCCAGGTGAAGGCGATCGGCACGTTGCGCGGGGTGCCGTCCGTGGCCACGTAGGCCAGGCGGGTCACGTCGCGGGCCAGCAGCTCCTGGCTGTAGGGGCGGCTCAGAACCTCGGCGATCTCGTGCTGCTTCATGTCTGTCTCCCGTTCTCGTCGTCGCCCGTCCGGGGCGCTCTCGCTCCTGGGACGGAGCCGGTGACGGGTTCTCGACATCCGCGCGCGAACTTTTTCCGGATCCGCCGGAGGCCGGTGATCATGCGGACTGCAGCCGCCCTGCAAGCGACCCCTGATCGACTACCGGGACCCGCCCCTGAAAAGACGGAACGTGAGGAAGAGCAGGATGGCATCGGTCGTCTTCGGGACATTCGCCGTGATCGCGCTGATCGTGGCCGTCGTGCTGTTCCTCGTGCTGAGGCGCAAGCCGCACACCCGCGTCGGCGCGTACGTCAGCGCCCCCATCGTCCTGCTCGCCGCGGCGATGCTCGGCATGGGCTCCCTGGCGTTCGGCAGCCTGGAGGCCGCCGGGCTGCGCACCTTCACCCCCGAGGAGCGGGCGGCGGCCGTGCCGTGCCAGGCGGCGGTCCTGGGGGCCGAGCAGACCTCCAACAAGCTCAACGGGCGCTACTTCTGGCTGCTGCGCCTGCGCGTGACGCCGCGTGCGGGCAGCGCGTACGAGATCGAGCGCACGGCCCGGCTCACCTCGCCCACAGGGGAGCGCCTGCGCGCCGGGAACGTCGTGCTCCCCTGCCTGGTGGCCCCCGGCGACCAGAGCCGGATCGACATCCCGGCCCTGGGTAAGTGATCGTCAAGCGCCTTCCAACCGCCGCCTCCTACGGTGAGGTCATGTTCAACATCGGTTGGGTCGAGTTCGCCATCCTCTTCGTCATCCCCGTGGCGATCCTCTGGCTCGTCATCTACACCGCCGTACGGGCCGCGATCCGCCACAGCAGGTGACCGCCCGCGACGGTCAGCCGCCCATGTCGGTGGTCACCGTGTCGGGGTCCGGAGCCTTGATCGACACCTTGGCGCCCCACCCGGTGAAGCGGCTGTCGATCGTCAGCGTCTTTTCCTTCAGCTCGCTGCTGGCGAGGACGCCCGTGGCCGCGTACGACGACTTCACCCGGCTCACCAGCCCGGCCGAGGTCAGCGTGAGCGTGTAGGAGACCTTCGTGGCGTTGTCCATGCGCAGCGGGATCGACGCCCCGAACCAGCGCGACACCTTCTCGAGCTCCTTGAACGTGATCGTCCCGGTGAGCGTGCCGCCGCGCAGCTTGCCCTTCTTGACCAGCGCGGCCAGGGTCTTCGGCTCGGCGGGGTTGATGACCTGGCCGTGGAAGCCGCTGCTGCCGCCGAGCAGGCCGTTGGTCTTGAACCAGGACTTGCCGGGCGGCAGGCGGTCCTCCCACATGCCGCCCGAGGTGTAGCTGACCTTGCCGACGCTGATCGTGCGCTCGCCGGGCCGGCCCGGCGAGGTGGTGGTGATGTCGGAGGCCGCCACGCCCTTGGCGTCGAGCTGGAAGGTGCCCTTGCGGCTCTGCAGCTTGGCCTTGCCGCCGCCTGACAGCGTGGTCGTCTCGGTGAAGCGGACGCCGTGGCCGGGGGTGAGCTGGGCCTTGAGCGCGCGTACGGGATCCTTGGGAGCGGCCTGCGCGGGCGCGGCGGCCACCAGCAGGCAGCCGCAGGCCACCAGGGCCGTGATCGTGGTCTTCTGCACGGCGGTGATCTTGCCGGAGGCGGATCACGATCGGGACACGACCGGACGTCTCGCCGGCCCAGTCTCGCCGGCCCAGTCTCGCGGGCTCAGTCTCGCGGGTTCAGTGTGGCTGCGGGCGTGCCCAGTCGCGGGTCTCGCGCACGACGGTGAACCCGGCCGACCGGTACAGCGCCACCGCGGCCTCGTTCGCCGACGGCGTCACGACGGCGACCGCGCTCGCGCCCCGCTCGGTGAGGGCCGCGCACGCGCCCAGCACCGCCTCGCGCCCGTGGCCGTGCCCACGATGGTCGGGGTGGGTGCCGACCGGTTCGAGCAGCCCGCACCTGCCCGGCCCCGCGAGCCAGCCCGTCGCGGCGGCGGCCGGCTCACCCTCCGGCGTGCGTACCAGCACCTCCACGGCCAGCCCGGCCGCCGGTGAGCGGCGCATCGCGTGCCAGCGTTCGACCGTGAACGTGGATCCCGGGAAGGCCGAGCGCTGCACGAGCACCCGGTCGGCGGCGCCGGCCGCGTCGACCGGCTCGGCGCGGCTCGACACCGGCCGCGGCGACCACGACAGGACGAGCCAGGACTCCTCCGGGTCGGGCTCCCACCCGGGGATGGGCAGGCCGTCGCATCGATCGTTGCCCGGCTCCAGCAGGTCGCCGGCGTCGGTGGCGAGCGCGTCGAGGGTGGCCGGGCCGAGGTCCGGCGCGGTGGTGACGCGCAGCACGGGGCCGTCGAGGAAGCCGGCCGCCACCGGCGCCCCGCCGTCGGTCCAGAGGAAGACGGCGGCGTCGTCGAAGCGGAGCAGCCACCCCACGTCCCCCGGGTGCAGGCCGCCGCCCGGGGCGTCGGCCGGAGTCCACGCGCACAGCGCGCGCAGCGCCGGGCCGGTCTCGGCGGAGGTCAGGCGGTGCCGCGCCAGGCAGATCATGAACGGCAGGCTAGCCAGCGGCGCGGGCCCGGCTCAAAGCCTTTTCTGGCGGGGCCGTCATGTCAGGCCGGTGACGGTCCCGTGTCAGCGGGGTCGGCGACCGTGGAGCTCTGAAAGGCCGCTGACGAGAGGAATGACCATGGAGCACACGCTCGCCGCGATGCCGACCGAGCGCCGCCCCGGCTGCCCGTTCGACCCGCCCAAGGAGCTGGTGGAAGCCCGCGCGCAGAGCCCGATCAGCCGCTTCACCTTCCCCGACGGCCACCAGGGCTGGATCGTCACCGGCTACGACCTGGTGCGCTCCGTGCTGGCGGATCCGCGGTTCAGCTCCCGCAAGGAGCTGATGAAGCACCACCCGCTGGTCGACTTCGGCGACATCGAGGTGCCGCCCGCGCCGCCCGGCGAGTTCCTGCTGATGGACGACCCCCAGCACGCCCGCTACCGCAAACCCCTCGTCGGCCGGTTCACCGTGCGGCGGATGCGGCTGCTGACCGAGCGGGTCGAGCAGGTCACCGCCGAGCACCTGGACGCCATGGAGCAGGCCGGCCCCACGGCCGACCTGGTGACCGCCTTCGCCAAGCCCATCCCCGCCGTCATGATCTGCGAGCTGCTCGGCGTGCCGTACGAGGACCGCGACCGCTTCCAGGAGAACGTCGACAAGTTCATGAACGGCGAGACCGGCGAGGAGGAGTTGATCGCGCCTACACCGCCGTGCAGCAGTACCTCGCCGAGCTGGTGGCGGCCAGGCGCGCCGACCCCACCGACGACGTGCTCAGCGAGCTGACCGACAGCGACCTGACCGACGAGGAGCTGCGCGGGATGGCCCTCATCCTGCTGGCCGCCGGCCTCGACACCACCACGAACATGCTGGCCCTCGGCACCTTCGCCCTGCTCCAGAACCCGGACCAGCTCGCCGCCCTGCGTGCCGAGCCGGAGCGGGCCGTGGAGGAGCTGCTGCGCTACCTGAGCGTCGCCAAGACGTTCCAGCGGACGGCGCTGGAGGACGTCGAGCTCGGCGGCCACACGATCAAGGCCGGGACGGCGGTCGTGCTGTCGTACCACACCGCCAACCGCGACCCCGACCGCTTCACGAACCCGCACGCCCTCGACCTGGGCCGGCAGGAGGGCGGGCACCTCGCCTTCGGCCACGGCATCCACCAGTGCCTGGGCCAGCAGCTCGCCCGGGTCGAGATGCGGGTCGCGTTCACGGCGCTGTTCGAGCGCTTCCCCACGCTGCGGCTGGCCGTACCGGCCGAGGAGGTCGCGCTGCGGCCGGAGACCGCCGACATCCACGGGGTCAAGAGCCTGCCCGTCACCTGGCTAGACTGAGGGCAGCACACGAAAACGCGGCCCGGTCGGTAGCCCGGGCGAAGCTCCACGTATCCGCCCTTTCCTGGGATGTCCGGTGTGCCGTAAGGCGACCTCGCCGAGGCCGCCTGTCCGGCATACACGGGAAAGGGCAGACGTGATCACGCTCTCCATCTTCTTCGACGGCGGGTTCTGGGTCGGCGTGCTGGAACGCGCCGAGGACGACCAGGTGCGGGCCGTCCGCTTCGTCCTCGGCCCCGAGCCGACCGGCCCCGAGCTGTACGACTATCTGCTCCGCCACGGGGTGGCGCTGCTGGAGCGCTCCGAGTCGGCGCCACCCGTCCCCGCCGGCGAGCGCGCGACCGGCCGGGCCAACCCCAAACGCGCGGCGAAGCTCGCCGCCAGGGCGGCGGCCCGCCTGCCGACCCGGGGCACGGCCGCCCAGGAGGGGATGCGGCTGGAGCTGGAGCAGCACAAGTCGCAGGCCAGGGCCGACCGGCGGGCCCGGCTGCGGGAGCAGGCCGAGCACAAGCGCGAGGTCGCCCGCCGCAAACGCATCGAACGCCGCCGCGACCGCTGAGAACCCATCGGAGTCCGGCCGGCATGTCAGCGGCCGATATGTGAGCGGCCGGTATGTGAGCGGCCGGTATGTGAGCGGCATGTCACGGGCCGGCATGTCACGGGCCGCCGTCGGGCGCGTCAGGGGCCGGCGATCTCGCGGACGGCGCCCTCGGCGGCCGAGCGGGCCAGGGCCGCGTACGCGCGCAGCGCCGTGGACACCGGGCGGTCGCGGTGCCGGGGCCGGTAGCCGGTGTGCTGCTCCAGACGGCGGCGGCGGGCGGCGAGCTCGTCTTCGGTGACGGCCAGGTGGACGAGGCGGGCGGGCACGTCGACGGTGATGGCGTCGCCGTCCTCGACGAGGGCCAGGGGGCCGCCGGCCGCCGCCTCGGGCGAGACGTGCCCGACCGACAGGCCGGAGCTGCCGCCGGAGAAGCGGCCGTCGGTGACCACCGCGCACACCTTGTCCAGGCCCCGGCCCTTCATGTACGCGGTCGGGTACAGCATCTCCTGCATGCCGGGCCCGCCGCGCGGCCCCTCGTACCGGATGACGAGGACGTCGCCGGGCGACAGGCGCCCGGACAGGACGGCCTCGACGGCCTCCTCCTGCGACTCGGCGACCACCGCGCGGCCGGTGAAGACGCGCAGGCCGTCCGGGACGCCGGCGGACTTCACCACGGCGCCGTCGGGGGCGAGGTTGCCGCGCAGGACCGCCAGGCCCGCGTCGGGGGAGTAGGCGTGCGCGGCGTCGCGCACGCAGCCGGCCGCCGCGTCCAGGTCGAGGGACTGCCAGCGGGCCGACTGGGAGAACGCGGCCGGCGAGCGGGCGCCGCCGGGCGCGGCGTGGAACAGCTCGACCGCCTCGGGGCAGGGGGCCGCGCCGCGGACGTCCCAGGCGTCCAGCCACGCGCCGAGCGAGTCGGCGTGCACGGCACGCACGTCCTCGTGCAGCAGCCCGGCGCGGCGCAGCTCGCCCAGGATGGCGGGGATGCCGCCGGCGCGGTGCACGTCCTCCATCAGGTACGTTCCGTTGGGCGCGACCTTGCACAGGCACGGCACCTCCCGGGAGCGGGCCTCGATGTCGGCCAGCGTGTAGGCGAGGCCGGCCTCGCGGGCGGCGGCCAGCAGGTGCAGCACCGTGTTGGTGGAGCCGCCCATGGCCAGGTCCAGCGCCATGGCGTTGTCGAAGGCGGCGCGGGAGGCGATCGCGCGGGGCAGCACGCCGCCGTCGTCCTCGCCGTAGTGGCGCGCGGCCAGCTCCATCACGGTACGCCCGGCCCGCTCGAACAGGGCGCGGCGGGCGGTGTGGGTGGCCAGGGTGGTGCCGTTGCCGGGCAGGGCCAGGCCGAGCGCCTCCAGCAGGCAGTTCATGGAGTTGGCGGTGAACATGCCGGAGCACGACCCGCACGTGGGGCAGGCCGCCTCCTCGATGCGGGCCAGGTCGTCGTCGGCGACGGCCGGGTTGGCGGCCTCGGACATGGCGGTGATCAGATGGAGCCCGGTGCGGACCGTGCCGTCGGCCAGCACCGCGCGGCCGCCCTCCATGGGGCCGCCGGAGACGAACACGGTGGGGATGTTCAGCCGCAGCGCCGCCATCAGCATCCCCGGCGTGATCTTGTCGCAGTTGGAGACGCACACCAGGGCGTCGGCGCAGTGCGCCCGCACCATGTACTCGACGGAGTCGGCGATCAGCTCCCGCGACGGCAGCGAGTACAACATGCCGTCGTGGCCCATGGCGATGCCGTCGTCGACGGCGATCGTGTTGAACTCGCGCGCGATCCCGCCCGCCGCGTTCACCGACTCGCACACGATGCGGCCCACCGGCTGCAGATGTGTGTGCCCCGGCACGAACTCGGTGAAGCTGTTGGCCACCGCGACGACCGGTTTGACGCCGATGTCGGCCGCCGGGACGCCGGAGGCGCGCATCAGGGCGCGGGCGCCGGCCATGTTCCGCCCGTGGGTGACCGTACGTGATCTCAGTTGTGGCATGCGGCCATGCTGGCGGCCGGCGGGCCGGCGGCGAAGACGCCCGTAGTGCTGGTAGTGCCACTACCAGCACTATCCTTGCTCGGGTGAGCAGCACGGCCGACCGGCACCGGGAACTCGGCAGCTTCCTGCGCGCCAGGCGCGCGCGGCTCGACCCGACCGCGGTCGGGCTGCCGCCGGCGGGCCCGCGCCGCCGGGGCGGCCTGCGGCGCGAGGAGGTCGCCACCCTGTCCGGCGTCAGCGCCACCTGGTACACCTGGCTGGAGCAGGGCCGCGACATCCAGCCCTCCCGCCAGGTGCTCGACGCCCTCGCCCGCACCCTGCGGCTGAGCCCCGCGGAGCGCTCCTACGTGCTCTCCCTGGCCGGGTACGCGCCGCTGCCCGACGCCGCCGAGCCCGCCGGGCGTACCGTGCCCGGGCACCTGCAGCGGCTGCTCGACGCGCTGGCCGGCTTCCCCGCCTACGCCATCGCCCCCGACTGGACGATCACCGGCTGGAACGCCGCCTACGCCGCCTTGTACCCGAACGTGGCCACGGTGGACCCGGGCGAGCGCAACCTGCTGTGGCTGGTGTTCACCGACCCGTACGTCCGTGACCTGCTGCCCGACTGGGAGACCACCAGCCGCCGCTTCCTCGCCGAGTTCCGCGCCGAGGCCGGGCCCCGCCTCGGCGACCTGGCCCGCTCGCCGATCGTCCAGCGGCTCCTCGCCACCAGCGAGGTCTTCCACGCCGCCTGGCAGGACCACCACATCGAGGGGTTCGCCTCGCGCGAGCGGCTCTTCCGCCATCCGGCGGCGGGCGTGCTGCGCTACGAGCACCACCGCCTGGCCCTCGCCGACCAGCCCGACCTGCACGTGGTGATCTACACCCCGGCCGGCCCGTGACCTGCCCTTACTGGAAGTCGCAGCCCGGGTTCGGCGCGTCCACCGAGAACGGCGCGCCGTGCGGCAGCACGTACAGCACCTCCAGGATGACGGGCCGGTCGCCGCGGTTCTGGCCGATGTGCACGTGGTCGGCGCCGCTCGGCTCGACGATCGCCTGCCCCTTGCGGTAGACGCCGTCGGAGGCGCAGGTGGCGTCGAAGTGGCTGAGGGTGCCCTGGCGGACCACGCCGTACAGGGTGCCGTCGTGGTAGTGCCAGCCGGTGCTGCCGCCGGGCTCGATGGTGATCTCGCGCAGGACGTAGTCCTGGTCGCCCACCGTGCGCTGGTACAGGACGGTGGCGCTGACGCCGGTGGCGGGCGTGGCGCTCGCCGCGGCGGGGAACAGCGCGAGGGCCAGGGCGGCGGCGGCCGCGGTGAGGGGAAGCTTGCGCATGATGTGTCGCCTTCGTCGATCGTCGGTCGGTTTCCGCCGACTAAGACCGGGCGGGCCGCCGATCCCGTGACAACCGCACGCGCGGCGGGTGGATGATCGAGGACAATGCAGGCGTGCGGATCCTGATCGCCTTCGTCACCCTGGCCGTTCTGACCTCCTGCGGGTACGGCGAGCACGAGCGCGTCCTGCGCTCCCTGACCGGCATGGAGCAGGTGGCCCGGTCCCTCGGCCCCGGCGACGACCCCCTGACCGGGCCGCGGCGGGTCGGGGAGGCCGAGTTCCAGGCGATCTACCGGGTGGGCGACCGGGTCCACTTCCAGGTGGGCGAGGCCGGCCCCGGCGTGGACCCCCACGGCTACGTCTGGAGCCCCGGCCGCGCGCCGGTCGACGACTCCGGCCCGTCGGTCGCGTCGTCGTTCGAGCACCTCCAGGGGCCCTGGTACCGCTGGAGCGACAGCTACTGAGCGCTCACGAGGGGGAGGAAGACCGTGTCGACGATCTCCTCCAGGACGTCGTCGGGCACGGGGGCGAACGTCACCAGGATCTCGTGGCGGAGCAGGTCGAAGGGGAGCGCCTTGATGCGTTCGGTGAGACGCTCCGGCCGGATCTCGCCGCGCTCGGCCGCCCGCTGGAAGATCACGTCGCCGCCGTCGTCGCCCCCCGGTGCCAGCAGCTCGCCCGGGCGGGTGCCGGTCTCCTGGTAGTAGCCGGCCAGGTGCACGTTCATGAGGGTGATGAGGCGGACGCGGGTGGTGTTGATCTCCCGCATGAGGGTGAGGACGTCCTCGCGCAGGCTGCCGGTGTCGGGGACGTCGATTCTGGCCTGCTCCAGCACGTGGGCGACGGTGGCGCGGACGAGCGCGTCGCGGTCGGGCCAGCGGCGGTAGAGCACGGGCGGGCTGGTGCCGGCCCGCTGGACGACGGCGTCCATGGTGAATCCGGCGTAGCCGGTGGCCGTGAGCTCCTCCCAGGCCGCGTCGAGGAGCGCCTTCTCCAGTGCCGCGCCACGGCGCCGCTCGGGCATCCGCACCTCCTTTGGATAGATTTGCCTATCTTATCTTAGCGCCCTAAGGTGGCGGCCGTAAGATAGAGCCGTTTATCTTAGGAGGCCGTTCGTGAGCACTCCCCCTGACACAGAAGCCGCGCGGGTCCGGCCGCCCCGGACGTTGCGCGAGGCGTGGGTGGCCCTGGCCGGGCTGTCGGCGGTGTTCCTGTTCGAGATGCTCGACAACTCGATCCTCAACGTCGCGCTGCCCACCATCGGCCGCGACCTGCACGCCTCGGCGGTCGCGCTGCAGTGGGTGACGGGCGCGTACGCCGTCATGTTCGGCGGGCTGATGCTGGCCTTCGGCGCGGCGGCCGACCGGTTCGGCCGGCGCCGCGTCATGCTCGCCGGGCTGGCGCTGCTCGCGGCCGCGAGCCTGGCGACCGCGTTCGTCACCACCGCCGAGCAGTTGATCGCCGTGCGCGCGCTCACCGGCGTCGCTGCGGCGATGACGACGCCGGGGTCGATGGCGCTGGCCTTCCGGCTGTTTCGCGACGACCGCCTGCGCGTCCGCGCGACGACCGTCATCACGACCGCGGGCCTGGCCGGCCTCGCGATCGGCCCGGCGGCGGGCGGCTTCGTGCTCGCCGTCGCCCCTTGGCAGGTCCTGCTGCTGGTGAACGTGCCGATCGCGGTGCTGGCCATCGCCGGCGTACGGGCGGGCATCGCCGCCGACGACCCGGCCGGCCTCCACCGCGACCCCGTGGACGTCCTCGGCGCGGTGCTCGGCACGGCGACGATCGTCCTGGCCCTCGTCACCCCCACGGTCTTCGTGCACGAAGGCGCCGCCGGATGGCGGCCGTGGACGCTCGCCGCGCTCGCCGCCGCCGGAGCGGTCCTGTTCGTCCTGCGCGAGCGCTCGGCCCGCCACCCGCTGCTCGACCTCGCGCTCGTCGCCCGCCCGCTCGTCGCCGGCGGCCTGGCCTACAAGGCCGCCGCCGGGCTCGCCACCGCCGGCCTCGGCTACCTGGTGACGCTGCACCTGCAGCTCGCCTGGGGGTGGCCGCCCGGCCTCGCCGCGCTCGGCATGCTGCCGCAGGTCGTCGTCCTGATCGCGGCCGGCCCGTTCATCGGCCCGTTCGTGGAGCGGGCCGGCGCCGCCAGGGCCGCCTGGCTCGGGGCCGTGGCCGTCGTGTCCGGGCTGGCCGTCTACGCGCTGCTCGGCAGGCTCGGGTACGCCGGCGTGGCCGCCGCCCTCGTGCTCGTCGCCGCCGGGATGCGCGTGGTCGGCGTGGTCGCCGCCGTCAACGTGCTGCGCGGCCTGCCGGACGACCGCACCTCGATCGGCGCGGCCCTCACCGACACCGTCACCGAGGTCACCTCCGGCGCCGGCATCGCCGTCGGCGGCACCGTGCTCGCCGCCGTCCTCACCGGCGACCTCGCCGCCCCCGCCTGGAGCCCCCAGCAGAGCGCGCAGTTCCAGGACGCCGTCACGATCGCCGGCCTCCTGCTCACCGGCATGGCCGCGGCGCTCGTCGGCTGGGGGATGCTGCGCGCGCGCCACCCCTCGGCTGCCGCCCGCTGAGACCGCGTTCAGGGCGCCGCTTGCTGAGATGTCCGCCGGCCGCGTCCGCGCCACTGTTCTGATCAGCCGGACGAGGGCCCGGTCCAGCCGTCCGGCACGTGGCCGAGGCGGACGCGCTGCGGGTGGTCGCCGACCGGGACCGACAGCAGCTTGCGGCCGGTCGCGAAGTCGATGGCGGTGACCTGGTCGGCGCCGCTCTCGGAGATCACGCACGCGCGGCCGTCGCCGCTCACCGTGGCCCAGTACGGCTTGGCCGCCGGCACCAGCGGGCCCTCCTGCAACGTCGCCACGTCCAGGACGGTCGCGTAGTCGTCCATGGTGGCGGCGACGCACAGCTTGTCGCCGGTGGGCTTCATCGACAGGCCGTGGTGGCGGGAGTCGTTGACCCAGGTGGTGCGGTCCTCGCTGGTGGCGGGGTTCTTCGGCAGGGTCTTGACGCGGGTGATGCGGTCGGCGGCGACGTCGTACTGGACGACGCCGTTGAAGAAGGAGACCTGGAAGTACAGCGACGACTCGTCGGGCGTGAAGACGGCGGGGCGCACCGCGTCCGACAGGTCCCTGCGGCCGAACGCGTCGAGCCGGCCGCGCATGTCGATGGTCTTCACGACCCGGTACGTGGCGGCGTCGGCGACGGTGATGTGCCGGTCGCCCTTAAGCCAGTCCTGGGACGGGTCGTCGAAGGCGTTGTCGACCTCGCCGATCGACATGTTCCACAGCAGGGAGCCGCCGGCGGTGAACACGTTCTCGTGCGGCTTGTCGCCCGCGCGGAACGAGCCGAGCTGCCTGCCGGTGCGGATGTCCAGGACGTGCACGGTGTTGGAGGTGGACGCCGACACCGCCACCTTGGCGCCGTCGGGGGAGACGGCCATGTGGTCGGCGCGGTAGCCGGAGACGGGGAAGCGCCACCGGATCGCGCCGGTGGCCAGGTCGATGGCGACCACGTCGGCGAAGCTGGGCCGCGAGACGACCACCGCCGTGCCGTCCGGGGTGGTGTACATGTCGTCCACGAACTGGTCGTGGCCCTCGCCCGGCCCCTGGCGGATGCCGAGGAAGTAGATGAGCTTGATGGGGTTGAGGTAGATCTCGGTCAGGCGCTGGGCCTTGTCGGGGATGACGTTGATCCGGGCGATCTTCGCGAAGTCGCCGGTGGAGCCGATCACGTCGGCGGTGCCGTCCCAGTTGTTGCCCACGAACAGCACCTCGCGCAGGGCGGTCGTGGCGCTCGCGGGAGCGGTGCAGCAGGCGGCCGTCAGGGTGGCCGCGAGGAGAACGTCGCGCAGGCGGGAGCCGCATCGGCGGGCACGAGCCAGAGCGTGCATGGTCCTTCTCCAGAGGGAGCCGGAAGAAAGAGGGGGGCGCGCGCGGCGCGCCCCGGGGTGGCGCGACAGCCTCGGGAAGCCGTCACGCGCGGACGAGAACGCGGTGATCTCGCAGGGCCGGCCGAAGGTCTGAATATCGGGATATTCAGACTTGGTGACTGGATGGTAGGCACGTGTGGCGCCTGCCACAAGACCCGATGCGAGAAACTTTCCGTGACACCTCAGCGGAGGACACGGTGGCGGGCAGGATCACGCCGGCGGCGGGCCGGTACGCGGGCAGGACGGCGAGCGAGCGCCAGGCCGAACGCCGCAGACGCCTGATGGAGGCGGGCCTGGAGCTGTTCGGCGGCGGCCCCGGCTACCGCGCCACCAAGATCGTCGATGTGTGCCGGGCCGCCGGGCTGTCCACCCGCCAGTTCTACGAGGAGTTCCGCACCCTGGAGGACCTGCTGGCCGAGCTGCACCTGTACGTCAACGACACCGCCGAGCGGGCCGTCCTCGCCGTGCTGCGCAAGGCGCAGGAGCTCGAGCCGGTCGAGCGCTACTCCACCCTGTTCCGCGCCTACGCGGCCGGAGCCACCGCCGACCCCCGTCACACCCGGATCGCCTTCGTCGAGATCATCGGCGTCAGCCCGCGCCTCGACCGCCAGCGGCTCGACCGCCGCGCCCGCTGGATCGCCTTCCTGTGCCGCCAGGCCGAGGCCGCCGCCGAGCGCGGCGAGATCCCGCCCGGAGACTACCGGGTGGCCGCGGCCGCGTTCATCGGGGCGGTCAACGGGCTCATGCACGACTGGGCCGTGGGGTGGGTGGACGCCGGCCGGGAGCAGATCATCGACGAACTGCTCGCGATCCTCCTGGCCCGCTTCCGGGTGCTGTCCCAGGAGCCTCCGGCGTAGGCGGTCGTCGCCCGTCCGCTGTCACCACGACGAGCAGCCCCGCCGCCATCAGCCCGGCGGCGTGCAGGCAGAGCGTCGGGACGATGCCGAGCCGCTCGCCGAGCACGCCCGCCAGCGCCATCCCGAGCAGGGACGTGGCGGCCTGCGCGCTCATGAGGAGCCCGAAGACCGCGCCCAGCCGGTCGGCGCCGGTGGCCGTCTGGGCGAACGTGGTGAGCCCCGCCATCGCCGCCGCGCCCGGCAGCCCGGCCAGGGCGATCAGCACGATGGCCGGCCACAGCTCCCGCGCCAGGAGCGGGTAGGTGAACAGCGCCAGGTCGGCCAGGCCGAAGACGACCGTCCCCCATCCGAACAGCGCTCGCGGACCGGCGTTCCCCGGGCGGGCGGTGAGCGCCAGACCGCCGGCGATCCCGCCGACCGCCTGCGCCGACAGGAACAGCCCGTACGCGTTTCCCTCCCCGCCGAGCACCTGGGCCACGAACGGCGCCGCGAGCGTCGCGAAGACCCCCTCGCCCAGCCCTGTGATCACCATGTACGTCACCAGCAGGCGCACGTGGCGATTCCGTCCGGCCAGCCGCAGCCCGGCCACCCATTCCCCGCCCATCGTCGTCGCGGCCGGGGCGCGCCGGGAGGGCGTCCGCAGGCGGGCCAGCAGGAGAGCGGAGATCAGGAAGCCGGCCACGCCGATCCAGACGACCGCCGCCAGCCCGCCCGCGCCGACCGCGACCCCGCCCGCCGGCGCCCCCAGCAGCCTGGCGGCCTGGCCGCTCTGCCCGTGCAACGCGTTGGCCCGGACGAGCTGCGAAGCGGCCACGATCTGCGGCACGAGCGCCTTCTGGGCGGGGAACAGCACGGTGCTGAGCACGCCCGTCCACAAGGCGACGACGTAGACGATCCACACCTGGCCCGGTCCCCGTACCGCCAGGAGAGGCAGCAACCCCAGCGCGAGCAGCACGTCCGTGACGGCCAGCAGCCGGCGGCGGTCCCACCGGTCGGCGAGCACGCCCGCCAGCGAGCCGAGCAGGACGTCGGGTAACCGGGCGGCCAGCAACATGGTGGCGCTGGACAGCGTGGACCCGGTGAGGACATAGACGTGGTAGGCCAGCCCCGTGCTGATGACCCAGTCACCGGTCTGCGAGATCAGCCCGGCCGTGAGGAGCCGCCGGTAGTCCCGGTTCCTTCCGAGGAGGCCCCGGATCCCTTCATCTGTAGGCGTTGCCGCGGCGTTCATGGCCACCCCCGGCTCAGTCGCCGGTGCCGGTGGCGGAGAGCGGGACCAGGAGGGTGGTCAGCAGCACGGGCCGGGCCCCCTCCGGCCGCTCGGACGGGTCGGCGATGACCTGCTCCAGCAGCCCGCGGGCGGCCGACGCCTCCGGGGTCTGCTCGGCGTCGGACCACTCCTGCGTCAGGGACGTCGCCCGCCACGGCCGTTCCCGCTCGTCGCGCGCCTCGGCCTGCTCCACGAAGCCGTACTTGGCGAGCTGCCGCAGGTGGTAGGAGGCCAGCGCCCGGCTGATACCGACCTCACGGGCGGCGTCCGCGCGGTGGTGGCGCTCATGCAGGGCCAGGCGGATGGGCTGCGCGAACGCCCCCGATCACCGCCCGGGACCTTCTCCGGCGAGCGTGGCGCGGGCGAGCGCCGCGGCCTCCTGCCAGGTCAGCTTCGTGCCGCGCAGGAACGCCTCGGCGTGCGCGGCCTCGCCCAGGACGGCTCTGGCCGCGGACGTGATGCGGTCGACATCGCCGCGCTCGGCGGGTGGCAGCGGCGCGCCGACGCTTCGCCGGGCCGCGTCCGCCGCGCCCAGCAGCAGGGTCGCGACCTCCGCCCGGCCCGCGCCCCCGGCCAGCGCCGCCCCTGCCGAGCCTTCGAGGGACAGGGCCACGGCCCGGGGCTCGCCGATCGAGCAGGCCACCTCCAGGCCGTGCAGCTGGAGGGCTGCCGCCCGGGCGGCGTCGCCGCGCAGCTCGGCGGTGAAGCCCAGTTCGACGTGGAGCAGGTGCTCGCCCGCCGGTGAGGAGGCGAAGTCGTCACGCAACTGGGCCAGGTACGTCGCCGCGGCGTCGAGGTCGCCGGAGCGGCGGGAGCCGAGGGCGAGGCCCATGATCGCGTGCACCTGGCCGTACACGTAGCCCTGCTCGGCGGCCAGGCGGCGGGCCTGCTCGTGTAGGTCGCGAGCGCGTTCCCAGTCGTGCGACAGCAGCGCCAGCCGGCCGAGCCCGGAACGGCGGGCCGCGACCTCCGCCGTCAGGCCCAGCTCCTGCGCCAGGTGCAGCCCCTCGCTCTGGCGGCGGGTCGCCTCCGCGTAGTCGCCCTTGATCTCCGCCAGCGTGGACAGGGGTGAGGTGGTCTGCAGCTCGCCCCAGCGGTCGCCGAGCTCGTGGAAGAGCGTGGCGGCGTGCAGGGCGTTGCGGGCGACGGCGTCGAGGTCGCCGCGGCTCAGGGCGTTCATCGCGCGCAGGGCGAGCACGGCGGCGGTGCCCCACGCGTCGGCGGCCAGCAGGCGCTGGGCCTGCGTGTTGACCTGCTCGCTGACGTCGGGGAGGCCCGCGTGGAAGAGGCCGTAGGCGTAGAGCCAGAGCATCCGGCCATGGCGGGCCGGGTCGGCGCCCGTGCCGGGGGAGGGTGCCGGCCGCGGGTCGGAGCGGTCGCCGGTCAGCAGCGTGAACGCCCCCTGCAGCAGGCGGAGCTCGGCCGAGTGCGGGGCCTGCGCGAGCGCCGCCGACAGGGCCTGATGGCCTTCGGTGAGCCGGCCGCGCAGCAGCCACCACCAGGTGAGGGCCGTAGCCAGCCGGGCAATGGCCTCGGCTCGGGCGCTGGCAGCGGGTGGGGTGTTGGGGGCGGCGTCGGGGCGGGGGGTGGCCTCGGTTCCGGCGGTGGGATCGGGGTGGGTGGTGGGTTGGAGGGCCGCGCGGAAGTTGGCGGCCTCCGCGTCCAGCCGGTCGAGCCAGGCTTGCTGGTCGGGGCCGCGCAGGTGGGGGTCGGCCTGCTCGGCGAGAGCGAGGTAGTGGCGCAGGTGGCGCTCGCGCAGGGCGGTCAGGTCCTCCGTCTCGCGCAGGCGTTCCATCGCGTACGCGGCGATCGACTCCAGCAGCCGGTAGCGCGGCCCGGCGGGGGTCTCGGTCATGACGACCAGGGACCGGTCGACCAGGCGGGTGACCAGGTCCAGCACCTCTTCGGCCGGCACGTCGGGCCCGGCGCAGACGGCCTCGGCCGCGTCCAGGGTGCAGCCGCCCGCCGGCACGGCCAGGCGGCGCAGCACGACCTGCTCCTGGTGGGTGAGCAGGTTCCAGCTCCAGTCGATCACCGCGCGCAGGGTCTGCTGCCGGGCCGGGGCGCCGCGCCGGCTGGTGGTGAGGAGCCGGAACCGGTTCTCCAGCCGGGCGGCCAGCTCCTTGACCCCGAGGCTCCGCACGCGGGTGGCCGCCAGCTCCAGGGCGAGGGGGATGCCGTCGAGGCGGCGGCAGATGTCGGCCACCGTCTCCAGGGTGTCGGGGCCGGGGGCGAAGTTCGGGGCGGAGGCGGTGGCGCGCTCGGTGAACAGCCGGATCGCGTCGGCCTGCTGCAGCGGGTCGATCGGGTAGAGGGTTTCGCCGGTCAGGCCGAGGGGTTCGCGGCTGGTGGCCAGGATGCTGAGCGTGGGGGCGGCGCGCAGGAGGAGGTTCGCGAGCTCGGCGGTCTGCTCGATGAGGTGCTCGCAGTTGTCGAGGACGAGCAGGGTCCGGCGTTCGCGCAGGGCGGTGGCGAGCCGGTCGGTGGGGTTCGTGGGGGCGCCGGAGATCGGTGCGCCGGTGATGCCGAGCACGGTGGCGATCACCTGGACGAGGTCGTCGGTGCTGCCGTGGTGATCGGCGAGCTCGATCAGCCAGACCCCGTCGGGGAAACCCGGCACCGCCGCAGCCGGCGTTTGAGTGGCCGGCTCCTGCGCGCCCAAACCGTGCGCGGTCGGCGTCTCGGTGGCGCGGCTCGGCGCCGTCCCGGCCTGGGCGGCGATGCGGGACGCTGTCTCCACGGCGACGCGGGTCTTGCCGACCCCGCCCGGCCCGATGAGCGTGACCAGGCGGCTGCCGCCGAGGAGGGCGGTGATCTCCTCCAGGGCCCGCCAGCGGCCGATGAGGGCTGTGAGCTGGGTGGGCAGGTTGCTGCGGGGAGCGCCGGGCGACGGATCCCGATGCGGGACCGCTTGGTGGAGCACAGCCTGCTCGGGTTGGTGCAGCACGGTGCGCCCAAGTTGCTGAGAAGCGGCTCGCTCGGGTTGGGGGAGCACGGCCCGTTCGGGAGCTGGGCCAGGGCCGAGTGACGGGTCCTGGCGGAGGATCGCCTGGTGGAGCGCGCTCAGCTCCGGGCTCGGGTCCACGCCGAGCTCGTCCGCGAGGCGCCGCCGCAGCTCCGTGTAGGAGGCGAGCGCTTCGCTCTGGCGGCCGGCCCGGTACAGGGCGCGGAGCTGGATGGCGCGCAGCCGTTCACGTAGGGGATGGTGGGCGACCAGGTCGGCGAGCTCTCCGGTGAGCAGCAGGTGGTCGCCCGCGGCCAGCCGCGTCTCGGCCTGCTCCTCGACGACGGCGAGGCGTTGCTCGGTGAGGCGATGGGCGGCGGCGCGGGTGAACTCCTCGTCGGCGAAGTCGGCGTAAGCGGCCCCGCGCCAGAGCTGCAGCGCCTCCGTGAGGAGCGCGGCGCGGGTCTCGGGGTCGGCGGTGCGGGCCTGGGCCACCAGGGCGAGGAAGCGGTGGGCGTCCACGTCGTCCTCGGGGGCGAGGCGCAGGAGGTAGCCGGGCGGCTGGTACGCGACGCGCTCGCGCCCGAGTGCCCGGCGCAGCTGGGAGACCTTGGCTTGCAGGGCGTTGGCGGGGTTGCCGGGCGGCCGGCCGTTCCACAGGTCCTCGATGAGGCGGTCGGTGGGGACGGGCCGCCCGTCGTGGACGAGGAGATCGGCGAGCAGGGCCCTGACCTTGACTTCGACGATCTTGACCGGCCGGCCTTCATCGTCCTGCACCAAGAGGGGCCCCAGCACCGCGAATCGCACAGTGGTCACCGTACACATGCCGGTTCCCCCCGCCCTGCGGGAGTAGCTCAGACGACGATGACCCGGCGCCCGCGCGTGTGACCGGCCTTGCTGTCGATGTGCGCCGCGGCGGCCTCGCCGAGCGGGTACGACCGGTCGACCGGAATGTGCAACCGCCCCGCAGAGATGAGGCGGGCGGCCTCGGCGAGCGCGTCCGGCATGCTTCCAGCCACCCCGGAGAACCGCGCCCCGAGTCCCCCATCTGGCGCATGATCGACGAGTCACCGGCCCTGCGGCAGTACGAGGAGTCGATGCGGTCGCGCCACGCGCGCTCGCTGGCGGCGGCCATCGCCGCCGACCTCGGCCTGCCCGGGGAGACCACGGCCTGCCGGGCGGTCGCGAGGTTCGCGATCGACGCGTTCTCGCTGGCCCGCGAGGCGGCCAAGCCGGAGGCCGCGCTGGATGAGGTCTTCCCGATGATCGAGGCGGCGTGGCAGGCCGCCGGCCGTTCCCTGCCCGCGCGGGACGCCGTTCCGGCGGAGGCGGGAGCCGGCTGAGGGCCGGTCATCAGCGGGTCGTCAGCGGCTCCGAAGCGTCCGGGAGCACAGTCGTCACTGTCCCCGGACGTCGAGAGATCGGAGCATGACCATGTCGAGCACGGCATTGACCTCCCGCCTGTTCGAGCCCGCCAGGCTCGGCCCGCTGCACCTGCCCAACCGGCTGGTGATGGCGCCACTGACGCGCAACCGCGCCTCGGCCGACGGCGTCCCGACGCCGCTCATGGCGACGTACTACGCGCAGCGCGCGTCCGCCGGCCTGATCATCGCCGAGGCCACCACACCGAACGCGGTCGGCCAGACCTATCCCGACATTCCCGCCATCTACCGCGATGAGCATGTGGCCGGCTGGCGGCGCGTCACCGGCGCGGTGCGCGCGGCGGGCGGCACGATGTTCCTGCAGGTGCAGCACGGCGGCCGGATCGGCCACCCGGAGACCAGTGGCCTGACGCCGCTCGCGCCCTCCCCGGTCGCCTTCCCCGACCCGATCCACACCCCCGCCGGATCCAGGCCCGGGGTCGTGCCACGCGCGATGACCGTCGGGGAGATCCGCGCCACCGTGGCCGACTTCGCCGCCGCCGCCCGGCGGGCCGTGGACGCCGGGTTCGAGGGGGTGGAGGTGCACGGCGGCAACGGCTACCTGATCCACCAGTTCCTGTCCGGGGTCACCAACCAGCGCGGCGACGCCTACGGCGGCCCGGCGACCGGGCGCGTCCGCTTCGCGGTCGAGGTGGTGGAGGCCGTCGCCGACGCCATCGGCCCCGAACGGGTCGGGCTGCGCATCGCGCCCGGCGTCACCGCGAACGCCATGCGCGAGCACGACGTCGAGCGCGTCTACCCCGAGCTCGTCGGCGCGCTCGCCGGCAGGGGCCTGGCCTACCTGCACGTCGTGTTCGCCGACCCCGCGCAGCCGCTGTTCCACCGCATCCGCCGCGCGTGGCCGTCCGTGCTGATCGCCAACCCGGCGCTGCCCTGGCCGACGCCGTTCCCCGCCGACGGCGGTCGGCAGGAGGGGGAGCGGCTGCTCGCGGCGGGCGCCGACCTCGTCTCGCTGGGCCGGGCGTTCCTGGCCAACCCCGATCTCGTCGAACGGTTCCGCCGTGGCGCGCCGGTCAACCCGGTGCGGCCGGAGTACTGGTACGGGGGCGGGGAGCTCGGCTACACCGACTACCCGGTGCTCGGCCGCCACCCGGTCGCGGTCTGACACCGCCGCTCAGCCGCCGCGGGATGGGCATTGCCCGTGCTCAATCTTTAGTTAACTTTCCTGTATGAAGTCGCGTCCGTTAGCCGCGCTCGCACTGACCGCGGCCGCCCTCCTCGCCTCCCCGGCCGTGGCCGTCTCCGCCGCCACCTCCGCCGCCTACGTCAAGCAGGCCAGCTACGGCTGGCCCGACCAGTGCCAGTGGTTCGGCGCCCAAGGCCAGGCCAACCACACCTGGAGCTCGTACTACTGCGAAACCGTCATCCCCACCAACTGGACCGCGCCCGGCCTCTACAACCTGTGGGTGCAGTACTGACCGCGCTCAGGTCCAGGCCGGGGTCACGCCGCCGGCCGGGAGCGAGATCTCCAGGCGGCGGCACCACGGCCGCGGCGGCGTCCATCCGGCCGCGGGCGTGAACTCCACCTTCAGCAGGCGGGCCGACGCGGGGACCGGCCCGCCCAGATCGCGAACGCCGTGCGCGGCCGGCCCGCCCGACGGGTCGAAGGCGCCGCCGTTGTCGTCCCGATAGTCGGTGCCCAGGTCGTCCTCGGTGGACAACATCCAGTACCAGAAGAACGGCCCCTTGCGCTCCTCCTCGTCCGGCGCCGGCCCCGGGACGAGCTCGTAGTGCAGCACCCCCTCGCCGCCCGACAGCTCCAGGCCCCGGGCGACCACGTGGTGGCCGTCCACCAGCTCCCCGAGGTCGAGGTCGAAGACGACGTCGAGCCGCCTCGACCCACCCGTCCGGGCGAAGTACGCGTCGGTGGCCGTACGCGGCGGAATGCTGATCATGAGCCCCAGCATCACGCATGACCGGCCTGCCGGGCCAGTCGTTTACAGGCCGAGGGAGGCGACGAGGTCGCGAATCTCGTCGCGGTAGACGGCCGCGGGGTCGTGGACGAGGGGGCTCAGGTGGCCGTAGATCTCCAGGGCGACGAGGCCGTGCATGCGGCCCCACACGCGCAGCGTCAGCGCCAGCGCGGCCGGCGGCAGGCCGGGGAAGTGCTCGCGGACGTGCGCGACCAGGCCGGGGTCGAAGTCGTCCCACGTGTAGGTGCGTTCGGTGCGCTGGAGCGGCTCGGCGGCCGGCCAGGCGGCGGCGACCAGGCCGGTCAGGCCGGTGCAGGCGCGCAGCTCGGCGGCCTTGCCGGGGCCGTCGGCGGGCGGCCGGTAGCCGGGCACCGGGTCGCCGTAGATCAGCCGGAAGCCCTCGGGACCGGCCAGCGCCCACGCGCGCACGGCCTCCGCCCACGCCAGGATCCGGCCGCCGGGGTCGTCGGCCGGCACGGCGTCGCGGGCGGCCTCGGCGGCCTCCACGACCGAGGTGTAGACGTCGCCGATCAACGTGGTGACCAGGTCGTCGCGGGTGGGGAAGTAGCTGTAGATCGCGCCGGCCGTCATGCCCATCTCGCGGGCGATGGCGCGCAGGGAGATCGCGTCGGGGCCGCCGGCCGACATGAGCTTGAGGGCGATCGCCTTGATCTCGGCGGTGGTCTCGGCGCGCAGCCGGGCGCGGCGGCTGATGATCTCCCCGGTCACGCCCCACACTCTACAGCGTTCGCACGCTGCACGCCGTTCAGTGAAGGTCGGATGCGGTGCGTGACCGGGAAGGCCGGTCACAGCAGGACGAACGAGAAGTCCTGCGCCGTCCGGCGGTTCAGCGGGATATCGATCTTGACGCGGCGGGTGATCTCCCTTCGGCTGATGCCCAGCCCCTGGCCGATGAGCCGTTCCGGGCGGACGGGCACGGGGTCGTCGAAGACGACCGTGACATGCAGCGGCCACACCTCCTCGGGAGGAGGCGGGGCGACGAGCTCCCAGCAGCCGTCCCACTCCAGCGCGAACCGGTTACGGCGGGCGGTCCACGGGTCGAGCAGGACGCGGGCCACGAAAGCCCGCGAGTCGGCCGAGTAGCCGGACAGCAGGGTGCGGGACAGGGAACGGACGTGGACCCGGTCATGGACGGTCAGCTTGCTGGTACGACCGCAGGACACGCAGTCGACCAGAAGCCAGACGTCGAGCAGCTTGCCGTTGGCGTTGACGCGGAACCTGCCGTCACCGGCGGTGGCCCGCTCGGACGGGCAGGCCACGCAACGCAGGGCGAGCAAGGGCAGGCGGGTGCGCCGCACGACCCAGGGCAGCACGGTATGAGGACGTGAAGACATGATCTCTCTGAAGACCTGACAGAGGGCACGGAAAACAGAGCCGGCGGCGACGCCGGCGACCGATGCGCGGAGAAGGTGTCAGGTCTAAAGAGCAGGCGGGGTCATGCGGGGGGAGAGTCCTCACGTTCGGGAGTGCGAAGTCACCGTAGGGGAGGGCCGGTCGCGAAGGCCAGCCGTTTTTCGCCCGCCCCAGGTCGCTCCGTCCCGTTCCACGCGCCGGAACACCGATGGAACGCCCCACTGACGACGGCTCCGGAAGCGGGAGCCGCGCAGGAGGAGGAGAGGCCCATGAACCTGAGACGCGTGTTCGGCCTGATGGCGGGCACGGCGCTGGCCGTGGCCGGCCTGGCCGGGCCGGCGCGGTCCGCGTCGGCGGCGCTGGCGCTGCCGTTCGCGACCCCGACCACCTGCACCTTCCAGACGTTCAACACGGGGAACTTCCTGACGGCCGTCGGCGGCGGCGGCCGCACGAGCGACGTCATCCACTCGAACGCCACCGTGGCCCGCTCCTGGGAGCGGTTCACGCTCGTCGACGCGGGCGACGGCGTGCACTTCGGCATCAAGACGCTGACCGGCAACTTCCTCACCGCCGTCGGCGGCGGCGGGCGGACCACCGACGTCGTGCACTCCGACGCGACCCTGCTGCAGGCATGGGAGAAGTTCGCGCTGATCCGCCAGGGCGGCGACGGGTTCGCCATCCAGACCGTGGACGGCCACTACCTGACCGCCGTCGGCGGCGGCGGCCGCACCACCGACGTCGTCCACAGCGACGCGACGCTGATCCAGTCGTGGGAGACCTTCCGCGTCCAGTGCGGCCTGACCACGGTGCCGAACGTGCAGGGCTTCGACGACGCCTCCGCCCGTCAGGCGATCGTGGCGGCCGGGCTGGCCGTCGGGTCGGTCACGTTCGACAACACCTGCAAGGACGTGTTCGGGACCGTGCTGTTCTCCACGCCCGGCGCCGGCACGACGGTGGCGCGGGGCTCGGCGGTGAACCTCAGGGAGTCCAGCGGGGTGGACGCCCAGGGCCGGCCCTGCGTGCTCCCCTGATGCTCGTGACCGGCTGATCCGCAAGGGCATGGCTACGATGCCGCCATGCCCTTCGATCTTGCGTCCCTCGGCTTCGGGATCTTGTTCGCCGCCCTGTTCGCGGGGCTGCCCCTGGCGACCGCGGCCACTGCCGTCCCCGCTGCGGTGCTGTCCGCCCCGGCCGGCCGGCACGACCTCGTGCGCCGGGGCGTGGTCGTCGTGGGGCTGTTCACGTCGTTCTGCGGCGCCCTGATCATGGGGCTCGGGGCATGGCTGGCCCGTGCGGACACCCGCTACGGCGCCCTGGAGAGCCTCGGCTTCCTGCTGCTGAGCCTCCTCGGCGCGGGGCTGCTCATGGGCGGCCTCGGCCCGCTGCCCTCGTGGCTGCTGGAGCTCGCCGCTCGCGCCGCGGAACGGCTGCCGCTGCCGTTCCGCCTGGCGGCCCGGGACCTGGCCCACCGCCGTATCCCGGCGGTGGCGGCGATCACGCTGGCGATGCTGGCGAGCGCCGCCGGCATCGCCGTGACGGTCATCGCGACCGGTGAGACGACCCAGGACAGGGCCGCCTACCAGCCGCAGGCCCGGCCGGGCGCGTTGGTGGTCCGGCCGGGCTTCCCGCTCACGGAGGGGTTCTCGGCGGCCGAGGCGGGCGCCGTGCGGGCGGCGATCGAGCGCGAGTTACCCGGCGTGCCGATCGTCGAGGTCGAGGAGGTCCACGAATCGGACCGGTACCTGCACGCGACGGCGGAGGCCGCCGAGCTGCCGGACGAGGTCGTCTACTGGCCCCAGGCCATCGGGGACGAGAGGCTGCTGCGCTACCTCACCGGTGACCAGTCCACGCCCTACGACGAGGGCAAGGCCGTGGTGATCGTCTCCGGCGACGTGCGGGCCGATGCGGTCGAGCTGTCGTACGAGATCAGCGCCGACGACGAGAACGCGAGGACCAAGACGATCCCGGCGGCCGTCGCCAGGCCCGCCACCCCCCACATGGCGGCGATCTTCGTCCCCTCGAAGATCGTCCGGGACCTCGGCTACCCGCTCCAGCCGGCCGAGCTCATCGTCGACCCCACCCTTCACCGGGTCACGGAGCAGGAGCGGGAGCGCCTCGACCGCCGGCTGGACGACGACCTCGCGCGGACCTACGTCGAGCGGGGCTTCCAGGCTTCGACCCGATGTCTGCCGATCGCCGCGGCGGCGCTGCTGCTCGCCCTCGCAAGCGCGCTCGCGCCCGGCTTCGGCCAGGCCGCGAACGGCCGCCAGGCCCGGGTCCTGAGGCGGACCGGCAGCGGATCGGGCGCCGCGTTCCGGTGGTTCTGCGCGGGCCGGGCGGGGCTGAGCGCGTTGCTCGGGACGGTGCTCGGCGCGGCCGCCGGATGCCTCGCCGGGATGTTGCTGCTGTGGCCGCTGACGGCGTCCAGCAGCTGGGACGACCCGCCAAGGGTGCCCTTCGAGACGCCCTGGGCGGCGGTCGTGTCCGTCGTCGCGGGCCTTCCCCTGCTGGCCGCGGCCCTGGGCGCGCTGCTCGCCCGCGAACGGCCACCCGTCCCTCCGTCCCGGCACTGAAGCCCCGCCGGGTCAGGCGGGCCGGTGCGGGTCGGCGTGGACGTGGGTGCGCATGCCCTGCGGGTCGAACAGGATCAGCAGCTCGACCACCCCGCCGTCGGCGCTGCCCAGCCAGTGCGGCAATGACGTGTCGAACTCGGCAGCCTCGCCCGGCGGCAACGTCAGGTCCCGCTCGCCGAGGAGGAGCCGCAGGCGGCCGTTGAGCACGTACAGCCACTCGAAGCCGTCATGGGTCTGCGGCGTCGGCACGAGCGGTTCCGGCCGCGCGGGGATGATCATCTTGAACGCCTGCACCCCGCCCGGCCGGCGCGACAGCGGCACGAACGTCATCCCGAACCGGTGGATCGGCGTGAGATGGATCCGGGGATCGCCGGTGCGCGGGGCGCCCACCAGATCGTCCAGCGGCACGTTGTACGTGCGCGCCAGCGGCAGCAGCAGCTCCAGCGTCGCCCGCCGCTGGCCGCTCTCCAGCCGCGACAACGTGCTCTCGGAGACGCCGGTCGTGGTCGCGAGGTCGGCGAGGGTCAGGCCGCGATGCCGGCGCAACGCCCGCAGCCTCGGCCCCACCGCGTCCAGCACCTCGTCCAGGTCGTGGTCCACGCCCGCCATCTTGCCAGAACCGCAAGATTTCGTGCCAGAACGCGCGCTTCTGGCGAGACTGGGCGGACACCTCTCGAAAAGGAGCCCCCATGACCGAAGCGGTCACGTTCTGGGACGGCGTGTACGCGGCACGACCCGCCGCCACCCGCCCCCGTCCGAACACCCGCCTCACCGAAGTGGTCACGCCCCTGCCGCCCGGCGACGCGCTCGACCTCGGCTGCGGCGACGGCGGCGACGCGCTGTGGCTGGCCGGGCAGGGCTGGCGGGTCACCGCCGCCGACATCTCCGCCGTCGCGGTCGAACGGCTCGCGGCACTCGCCGGCGCGCACGGCCTCGGCGACCGTATCACCGCCGTGCGGCACGACCTGCGCGACTCGTTCCCGGACGGCACGTTCGACCTGATCTGCGCCCACTACCTGCACACGCCCTTCGACCTCGACCGGGCGGGCGTGCTGCGCGCGGCCGCGCACGCGCTGCGTCCCGGCGGGCGGCTGCTGGTCGTCGACCACGGCTCCACCGCGCCCTGGTCGTGGAACCAGGACCCCGACGCCCGGTACCCGAGCCCGCGGGAGGTCGCGGCGGGCATCGCGCTGGACCCGGCGGCGTGGACGATCGAGCGCGCCGACGCGCCCCGCAGGATCGCGACCGGGCCGGGCGGGCGCACCGCCGAGGTCACCGACCACGTCCTGCTCATCCGCCGCACCCCCTGAACCCACCGGAGAGAAGGCACCATGCCCACCACCACCCGCCGCCGTGACACGCCGCCGCCCCGCACCGGGAGCGGCGAGGCCGAGGTCCTGCGCGGCTTCCTCGACTACCTCAGGGCCTCGATCGCCGCCAAGGTCGACGGCGCCCCCGACCCCGAGGCCCGCACGGCCGCCGTTCCGTCCGGGACGAACCTGCTCGGCCTGCTCAACCACCTGACCTGCGTCGAACGTGCCACGTTCCTCGGGGAGGACGTCACCGACTGGCCGGCCACGTTCACGGCCGAGCCGCAGGACAGCGTGGCCGACGTCGTGGCCCGCTACCGGGAGACGGTCGAGCGCGCGAACGCCGTGCTCGACGGTTGCGCCGACCTGGGCGCGCCCGTCCCCAGGCCCCGGCCGGGCCGCCCGGCGCCCAGCGTCCGGTGGGCGCTCACCCACCTGATCGAGGAGACCGGCCGGCACGCGGGGCACGCCGACATCCTGCGCGAGCTGATCGACGGCACCACCGGCCGCTGACTCGATGGTTCAGCGGGCGTCCACCAATGGTCAGCGGGCGCCGGCCGCGCGGAGCAGGGCGGCCACCTCCGTCTGGCCCTTGGCGAGCGCGTGGGAGAGCGGCGTGACGCCGTCGCGGTCGGCGAGGTCCACGTCGGCGCCGGCCGCCACCAGCAGGCGCACGATCTCCTGGTACGGCGGGCCGCCGTCGCCGAGGATGACCGCCTCCAGCAGCCCGGTCCACCCCAGGTCGTTGACGTGGTTCACGTCGATCCCCGTCTTCAGCACCTCGCGGATGTAGTCCACGTGCCCCCGCTCGCAGGCCGGGATGAGGGACACCCCTCCGTACCGGTTGCGCACGGTCAGGTCGGGCCCGGCCGGCAGCAGCGCGCGCAGCATGGCGACGCTGCCGGTCACACCGGTGACGAGCCACGGGGTGGCCCGGTCGGCGTCCTGCGCGTCGGGGTCGGCGCCGGCCTCGACCAGCACCTCGGCCACCTCGACGTGATCGGCCGCGGCGGCGAGCAGCAGCGCCGTGCGCCGCCGGTCGTCGCGGGCCTCGACGTCGGCCCCGCGCCGGAGCGCGTCGCGGACGGCGCCGGCGTCCCCTCGCGCCGCCGCCGCCAGCAGTTCCTCGTTGACCACACCATCTCCTTCTTCCGCCTTGGGGGCGCCGCACGCCGTGAGGATCGACCCGAGCAGGGACAGCAGGACGGATCTGCGCCCGATCACGAACGCGCGGCCGCTCACCGCAGCCGGCCCGCCACCGCCTTGAGGCCGGCGCGGGCGATGGCCTCGTCGATGTCGCCGCTCGGCGCCCCGCCGACGCCGATGCCCGCCACCGGCGCGCCGCCGGAGGCGACGGGGACCCCGCCGCCGAGGAAGAGCGTACCGGGGATGTCGGCGATGCTCGGGCCGCCGCCGTCGAGGCCCTTGGCGAGCTCGCTGGTCGCCCGGCCGAAGGAGACCGCCGTGAACGCCTTGCGCCGGGCCGACTCCTCGGTCTGCGGCCCGGCGCCGTCGCCCTTGGCGACCAGCCGGGTCGCGCCGGAACGGTCGACGATCACGACGGTCACCTTCTGCTTCTGCCGGGCGGCTTCGTGCATCGCCGCCTCGGCGATCTCCAGGGCGGCGCCGGACGACAGCACCTCCGTCTGGACGACCGCCTGGCCGTCCTTCACGGATGGCGTGGCCGCCTGGGCGGCAGCGGGGGCGAAGGCGGCGGCCACGAGGGCGAGGCCCGCCAGCGGGGCGGCGGCGCCGCGGCGGGCGCGCAGGGATCCGGTCATCGTCTCTTCCGTTCGTCAGAAGGTGTTCGAGCAGGTCGAAGCCTTTCAGCGGCAGCGCGGGCAGCCATCGGGAGCATGAACGATCCCGCGGCGTCAACCGGTCGAGCCGCCGATCAACCGATCGGTTGATGTGCCGCCGGCACGTCCCAGCCCGGTCCCCGGCAGCGCATAAGGTCGGGGCAGCACGGACGGGGAGGGTGATGAGGGAGCGCGTCTGGCTCAACTGGGCCATGCATGTGGGCTTCTACCTGCTGCTGGTCGCCTCGGCGCTCAGGCTGGTGTCCCGGCACGGCATGGTCGCGCAGACCGTGGCCGCGCTGGTCGTCTGCGCGGTCCTCGCGCTGGCGTACCTGGTGGGCGTGGTGTCCTGGAGCCGGCTCGGGCGCCGGCGGGTGGTCTGGCTGGGCTGCGTGGCGGCGGTCTGGCTGGGGCTGGTGGTCGTCGCGCCGTCGTTCAGCTGGTGCGCGGTGCCGCTGCTGTTCCTGTGCCTGCGGTTGCTGAACGCGCGCGCGTTCGCGGTGGCGGCGGCGGTGCTCACGCTGGTCGTGATCGCGGCCCAGACCAAGATCGCTCAGGAGGTCGATCCGAGCCTGATCCTCGCGCCCATCGGGATCGCCGCCATGACGGCGGTGACGTTCTGGGAGCTCCAGCGCGAGAGCGCCGCCCGCCAGTTGCTCATCGACGACCTGATCAGCACCCGGGAGACCCTCGCCGACTCGCGGCACCGCACCGGCGTGCTGGAGGAGCGCGAGCGGCTCGCCAGGGAGATCCACGACACCCTCGCCCAGGGGCTGACCAGCATGGGGATCCTGCTGCAGGCCGCCGACCGGGTGTGGGCCGCCGACCCCGAGCTCGCCCGCGCCCACGTACGTCGCGCCGCCGAGGCCGCCGCGGAGAACCTCGGCGAGGCCCGCCGGTTCGTCCGCGACCTGCGACCGCCGGGCCTGGACGGCACCACGCTGCCCGAAGCCCTGGCCCGGCTCTGCGCGAACGGCGGCGACGACGCTCCGCGGGTGCATCTGCGGGTGGAGGGCGAGCAGTACCCGCTGGAGCCGGGCGTGCAGACGGCGCTGCTGCGCGTGGCCCAGGGCGCGCTGGCCAACGTCCGCGACCACGCGGGCGCCGCGAACGCCACGATCACCCTGTCCTACCTGGACGGCGAGGTCACCCTGGACGTCTTCGACGACGGCGCCGGCTTCGCCGAGCCCGCCCCGGCCCCAGGCCGCGGGTACGGGCTGCGCGCGATGCGCGATCGGCTGGCCGGGGTGCGCGGCGTCCTGATCGTCGAGAGCGCACCGGGTGAGGGCACGGCGCTCGCCGCCCGCGTCCCCGTCCCTGGCCCGGCCACGCCGCCGGTGCGCGAGCAGGAGGTGGGCGCGCGATGAGGCTGTTCCTGGTGGACGACCATCCGGTCGTACGGGCGGGCCTGGTGGCGCTGCTCGGCGGCGAGGACGACATCGAGATCGTCGGCGAGGCGGCCGGCGCCGACGAGGCCCTGCGCGGGATCGCCGCGCGCAGGCCCGACGTCGTGCTCATGGACCTGCAGCTCGGCGACGGCATCGACGGCGTCGAGGCCACCCGCCGGATCCGGGCGCTGCCCGCGCCGCCGCAGGTCCTCGTCCTGACGACGTACGAGACCGACGCGGACGTCCTGCGCGCCGTGGCCGCCGGCGCCACCGGATACCTGCTCAAGGTGTGCCCGCCGGAGGAGCTGTTCCAGGGCATCAGGGCCGCCGCCAGGGGAGAGAGCGTCCTGTCGGCCAAGGTGGCGGCGCGGATGATGCGGCGGCTGCGCGACCCCGGCCCGGCGCTGAGCGTCCGGGAGGTGGAGATCCTGGAGCTGCTGGCCAGCGGCGCCGGCAACCGCGAGATCGCCAGGCGGCTGTTCATCACGGAGGCGACGGTCAAGACCCACCTGGTGCACATCTACGGCAAGCTCGGCGTGGACACCCGTACCGCCGCCGTCACCGCCGCCGTGGAGCGGCGCCTGATCAGGCTGCCCTGACCCCGGTGTGTCGCAGACCGCCGCGCGCCCGGCGGGCGGGCAGCATGGGAGGCGTGCGTGCGGACGAGGAGGACCTGCCCCGGCAGGAGTGTGCCGTGACGGTGCTGGGCGGCCCCACGGCCGTCATCGATCTCGGGGGCCTGCGGATCGTCGTCGATCCCACCTTCGACGACCCCGGCCCCCACGGCTACCTGACCAAGACGACCGGCCCCGCCGTGCCGGAGAGCCGGCTGGGGCCGGTCGACGCGGTGCTGGTCAGCCACGACGCCCACCCGGACAACCTCGACGACCGGGGCCGCGCCTTCGCCATGGCCGCCCCGCTGACCCTCACCGTCCCCAGCGCCGCCGCGCGGCTCGGCCCCCGGGCGGCCGGGCTGGCCCCCTGGGCCACCCGCACGCTGCCGCGCCGGGACGGCGGCGGCGACCTGACCGTCCAGGCCGTGCCCGCCGTCCACGGGCCCGAGGACGGCGAGCGCGACCCGCAAGGCCACATCAACTGCGAGGTCACCGGCTTCGTCCTGTCCGGTATGGGCCTGCCCACCGTCTACGTCAGCGGCGACAACGCCTCGATGCGGGCCGTGGCCGAGATCGCCCGGCGCGTCCCGGACATCGACGCGGCCGTGCTCAATGCCGGGGCGGCCCGCGTCCAGGGCAAGTTCCGCGAGCGTCCCGTGTCCATGGACGCCCGCCGGGTCGCGGCCGCCGCCGCCGTGCTGGGCGTCGCCGTCGTCATCCCCGCCCACTACGACGGGTGGACGCACTTCTCCGAAGGGCGGGCGGAGCTGGAGACGGCGTTCGACGAGGCCGGCCTGTCCGCGCTGCTGCGCCTGACCGGGCACGGCTCCTGGTCGGCGCTACGCGGCTGAACGACCTCAGGCGACCGCCGTCCCCTCAAGCTCGACCATCAGGTCGGGGATCGCCAGCCGCGTCACCCCGAGCATCGTGGTGGACGGCGCCACCCCGGCCGCGCCCAGCCGTGACGCCAGCACCCCGTAGTGCTCGAAGAGGCGGTCGACGTCGGTGGTGTAGACGTTGAGCCGGACCAGGTTCGCCAGCGACATGCCGGCCTCGCCGAGCACGGCCTCCAGGTTGTCGAGGCTCGACGCGAGCTGCGCCGCCAGGTCACCCGCGTGCTCCGGCTTGCCGTCGGCGCTCATCGCGGTCTGCCCCGAGCAGTACAGGGTGCGGGTGTGCCCCGAGACCAGCTCGCCCTGGTTGTAGCCCAGCTGCACCGACCACGGCCACGGGTTGATCGCCGTTCGCTCCATCGCCACATCAGCTCCTATCGAATCGTCAGCAATCTGTACGGGTTCGTACGACGAAGAGCCTCCCAACGAATCACGACATCCTGTGTCGTGTATTTCGATAGGGTTTTCGCATGCGTGCCGACCGGCTGGTCTCGCTGGTCCTGCTGCTGCGGCAGCACGGCCGGCTGTCCGCGACAGCGCTGGCCAGAGAGCTGGAGGTGTCCACCCGCACCGTGCTGCGCGACATCGAGGCGCTGTCGGCGGCCGGCGTCCCGGTCTACGCCGAACGCGGGCGGCACGGCGGGTTCGCGTTGCTGCCCGGCTTCCGTACCGAGCTGACCGGGCTGAATCCCGACGAAGCCCTCGCCCTGCTCGTCGCCGGGTCGCGGCGCGGCGCGCAGGCGTTCGGCCTCGGCTCGGCGCTCGCCTCGGCGATGCTCAAAGTGGTCGACGCGCTGCCCGAGAGCTACCGCGCCACCGCGGCCGGCGCGGCCGAGCGGCTGCTCATCGACCCCGAGACCGACCTGCTCTCGCGCCGGCTGGCCGCCGAGGAGGTGCCCGACGCCATCGCGGCCGAGGTCCTGCGGGCGGTGTTCGCCGGGCACAAGCTGCGCATCCACTACGCGGCGGCGGCCGACCGGAGCCCTGAATGGCGCACGGTGGACCCGATCGGCCTGGTCACCGTGCGCGACCGCGGCTACCTGCTGGCCACGCGGTCGGGGGCGGACCGCACGTACCGGCTGTCGCGGATCCTGGCCGCCGAGGAGCTTCCCGAGCCCGCCCAGCGCCCCGACCGGGTCGATCTGGACCGGGCCTGGCAGGAACGCAGCACCCGCTTCCGCAGCGGCGGCGACCAGGTCACCGTCCTGCTGCGGCTGGACCCGGCGCGGCGGGAGGAGCTGGCGGGCACTGCGCTGGCCGTCCACACCGAGAAATGTGACACGGACGGGTGGCTGCGGATGGAGGCGAGCTTCCAGGACGGGCGGCACGCGGTGTGGGCGCTGTGGCAGCTCGGCCTCGCCGCCGAGGCCCTGGACCCGCCGTGGCTGCGCACCGCCCTGCACGACCGCGCCACCGCGCTCGCCACCCGCTACGGGACGCCCTCTTGAGAGCCGTCCGCTACAGGAGGACGTTCTCCTGGGAGCCGTCCGCCCCCGAACGTTCCGCCTGGGGGAGCCGTTCGCGCGGTCAGTGCTGCGCGCCGGCGTAGAAGGCGCGGGCGGCGAAGCCGATCCATTCGGGGCGTTCCCAGGTGGCCCAGCGGGCGCGGGCCTCCTCGTCGATCCGCGCCGCCGCCTCGTCGGCCGAGACACCGGCCGCGCGTAGCCGCGTGACCTCCCCGTACACGTGGTCGAGGTAGTCGCGGACGTCGCGGATCAGGGTGACGTCCGCCACCTCGCCGTGGCCGGGCACGACGATCTCGGGGTCGCGCGCGATCAGGTCGTCGAGGACGCCGATCCAGCCGGGGCCGTTGACGTCCACGTCGTACGGCGGGAAGTACGGCGCGATCGGGAAGATGCGCGTCTCGATCAGGTCGCCCCCGAACAGCACCCGGTCGTCGATGACGATGACCTGGTCGGAGCCGGTGTGCGCGGGCCCGACCGCCCGCAGCGCCGCCTTGCGCCCGCCGAGGTCGAGCTCGGCCGCGCCCTCGTAGACCAGGTCGGGATCGACGAGCTCGACCCCTTCGAGCTCGGCCGCCGCGGCGGCGCTCAGCCCCCTGAACATCTCCACGTAGGAGGCGCCCTTGCGGTGCAGCTCGGCGCGCTGGGAGGCGTTGTAGACGATCGTCGCCACGCCCTTGAACGCCTGCGCCCCGAACCCGTGCTCCGGGTGGAAGTGCGTGACGGTCAGGTACAGGTGCCGGTCTCCGGCCAGGCGCCGGGCCTGCTCCAGCACGTACGCGCCGTTGCGGGGCCCCATGCCGGTGTCGATGACCAGCGCGGAGTGCTCGCCGACGACGATGCCGACGTTCGGGACGAGCTCGACCCGGCCGTCAGGGATGACGTACACGCCGTCGGACAGCTCCACGGGCTCGCCGCGCACGACCGGCGGCGGGCTCGTCCGCACGTCGGGAAGGTCACTCAAGTCGGGGGACGGGTTCGGCGGCACATCGGCGGGGCACATGGTCCGGCTCCAATCTGAACAGTGTTGAGATGAAGCGAGCCTAGCAGACATCTGAGCGGTGTTAAGATCGGGCGATGGCGAGAGAGCGATACCACCACGGCGACCTGCGCGGCGCGCTGCTCGACGCCGCCGAGACCCTGGTGCGCGAGCGCGGCACCGACGGCTGGTCCCTGCGCGAGGCCTCGGCGCGGGTCGGCGTCAGCCCCAGCGCCGCCTACCACCACTTCGCCTCCCGCGACATGCTGGTCCGCGCCCTGTCCGAGCGCACGCTCGCCTGGCTCGGCGAGCGCCTGCGGCACGACTGCGCGCACGCGCCCGGCCAGGAGGACGACCCGCAGCGGCGGCTCATCGCCCTCGGCCGCAGCTACGTGACCTGGGCCCTCGACGACCCGGCCGTCGCCCGGCTCGTCCTGCGCGGCGGCGCCACCGGCCCCGACTCCGCCATCACCCCCCACCCGCACGACGTCCTCACTGCCGAGCTCGATCGGCTCACGGCGGCCGGCGCCCTGCCGGAGCCCGCCCGCGAAGGGGCCGAGTTCGTCGTGTGGGCGGCCCTGCACGGGCTGGCCGTGCTGCTGGCCGACGGCCTGGTCCGCTTCGACGACCCGCACGCGGTCACCCTCCAGACCGAGCGCGTCGTCCGTACCACGCTCAACGGCCTGGCCCAGGAGGCGTCACACGCGGCAGGGCGGCCGGCGGGCCGCTCGGCCCACACCGAACGGCTCGCCCGCGTGGACTTGACCCTGACGCAGCGTCAACCTCCCAGCATGGGGGCATGACCACCGGAACCACGGGCGGCAGCACCGTCCAGACCTTCACGATCCAGCACGACGGCGTCACGATCCCCGTCTCCCGCGGCGGCCGGGGCCGGCCGCTGGTCCTGTGCCCCGGGCTCAGCTCGACCCAGGCGGACCTGCGCGAGCCCGTCGAGCTGCTGCGGCGCGACCACGACGTGGTGACCTTCGACCTGCGCGGCCACGGCCTGGCCTCGGCCGCCGGCCGGTACTCGTTCCAGGCGTTCCTGAGCGACCTCACCGCCGTGCTGGCGGAGCTGGAGCGGCGCGGGCTGCCCGAGCCGCCCCTGCTCGTGGGCTATTCGCTGGGCGCCGACCTGGCCGTGCACTACGCCGGCGAGCACCCCGGCGCCGTCGCCGGGCTCGTGCTCATCGACGGGGCGAACCCGGTGCCCGAGCCGTTCCTCACCGAGGACGTCCTGCCCGCCTTCCGCGCCCTGTGGGAGGAGGCGGCCACCCGGCAGCGGGCCGCAGGCCAGGTGCTGCTCACCGGCCAGGAGATCCTCGACCTCAACCTCGAGATCGACGCCGTCCGAGCGCAGATCCTCGACCGGTACGCCGCGATCGACCGGCCCATCGCCATGATCATGTCCACCGCGATGGCCGGCGACGAGGAACGGTTCAACCGCAACTGGCGGGCCGGCGTCGAACGGCTCGTCCGCGAGCACCCGCGCGTCACCACCACCTGGCTCGACGCCGACCACCGGCTGATCGTCACCCACGCTCACGACATCGCCCGCGTCATCCGGCACCTGAGCGCGTCGTGGAGACTGGAGCGATGCTGACGATCGGCGAGCTGGCGGCGTACACCGGGGTGACCGTGCGCACGGTGCGGCACTACCACGCCAAGGGGCTGCTGCCGGAGCCCGAGCGCGACCACTCCGGCTACCGCAGGTACGACGCCAGCGCCGTGGTCGAGCTGATCAGGATCAGGACCCTCGCCGAGGCCGGGGTGCCGCTCGCCCGGGTGGGGGAGCTGCTGCGGGCCGGCGAGGAGGAGTTCGCCGCGGCCGTCGCGGACATCGACCGGCGGCTGGAGGCGGAGATCCGCGAGCGGCAGCGGCACCGCGAGCGCATCGCCCGGCTCGCCTCCGGCGACCGCCTCGCCCTGCCCCCGGAGGTCGTCGAGCACCTGGACCGGCTGCGGGCGCTCGGCATCGACGAGCGGATCGTCCGGGCCGAGCGCGACGGCTGGATCCCGCTGGCCCTGCACGCTCCCGAGCGGGTCCCGGAGTGGACGGCCCGCAAGCGGGAGCAGCTCGGCGACCCCACGCTCGTCGGCTTCTACCGCACCCTCAGCCAGGCACTCGACCGGGCCGACGACGACCCAGGGCTGGTCGAGCTGGCCGACCGGCTGGCCGCCTACCTCACGCGGATGGCCGCGGAACGCGGCGACGACTACGTCGAGGACACCGGCGTCGACGCCACGCTCGCCCAGCTCATGGACTCGCTGGCGTTCGACACTGTGCCGCCCGCCCGCCGGCTGATCGAGCTGCTGCGGCAGCGCGGCTGGACGGGCTGGACCAGGCTCGAACGCATCCGATAGTTGTGACGCTCTGAGCTGGGCTTCTTCCGCCCGGCTGAGGCGGGCGAGAAGAACAAGACTGCCGGTCGACGGATTTTTCCGGCACGGTGGTCGGCGTCCCCCCACGAGCCGACGGGAGCTCCACCATGTCCGAAACCGTGCCGCTGCATCTGGCGGGCAACAACGCCCCGGTCCCCGACGAGGTGACCCTGGAGCCGTCCGAGGTCGTGGGCGAGATCCCGGCCGAGCTGCGCGGGCAGTTCTTCCGCAACGGGCCCAACCCGCGTACCGGCTGGTCGCCACACTCCTTCGCGGGCGACGGGATGATCCACACCATCGCGCTCGACGGCGGCCGGGCGCGCTGGTACCGCAACCGGTACGTCCGCACCCCGCTGTACGAGCACCCCGGCACGTCCCGCTTCGCCCTCGCCTTCGACCAGGACAGCGGCCGCATCGACTACCGCGTCACCACGGCCAACACCCACCTCATCGCGCACGCGGGCCGGCTGTTCGCGCTGGAGGAGGGCGGCTTCCCGTACGAGGTGACGCCGGACCTGGCCACGATCGGGCCGCACACCTTCGACGGAGCCCTGCGCACCCCGATGACCGCGCACCCGAAGACCTGCCCGAGCACGGGCGAGCTGCTGTTCTTCGGCTACCAGCTGCGCCCGCCGTACCTGACCTACTACCGCGCCTCAGCGGCCGGCGAGGTCGTGCAGACGCGCGTCGTGGACGTGCCGCGCGCGACCATGATGCACGACTTCGCCGTCACCCGGCACCACGTGATCTTCATGGACCTGCCGGTCGTCTTCGACCGCACGCAGGCCGCGGCGGGCGGGCCGCCGTGGCGCTGGGACGACGCGCACCGCGCCCGGTTCGGCGTGCTCGCGCGCGCGGCCGGGCCCGACGCGCCCGTACGCTGGTTCGACGTCACGCCGTGCTACGTCTGGCACACCATGAACGCCTTCGAGGGCCCGGGAGGCGACACGATCACCGTCACCGGCACCCGCGTCCCCACGCTGTGGCGCGACGGCGCCGGCGACCTGGAAGGCGGCCTCCCGGTCGCGTACCGCTGGACGCTGGACCTGCGGTCCGGCGCCGTCGCCGAGGAACCGCTCGACGACGCGCCCAGCGAATATCCCCGCGTGGCCGACCCGGCGCTCGGCCTGCCCCACCGCTACGGCTACACGACCAGCTTCTCCCTGGACGCCGAGCCCGACAGGTCGGAGATCTACGCGTACGACCTCGTCGGCGGCGGACGGGCGGTGCAGCGCCTCCCTCCGGGCCGCACCTGCGGCGAGGCCGTCTTCGTCTCCAGACCGGGGAGCACGGGTGAGAACGACGGCTACCTGATGACGTTCGTGCACGACCGCCGCACCGGCACGAGCCATCTCACCATCCTGGACGCCGCCGACCTGGCCGCGCCCCCGCTGGCCGAGGTGCACGTCCCGGTACGCATCCCCGCGGGCTTCCACGGCAACTGGATCTGAGCCGTTCGCAGGCTCAGGGGCGGCTGCGCTGGTGCTGCTCGGGCAGGCGGCTCGCCGGGTGCGCCCACACCACGACGTTGCCAGGACCGGCGCCCGCTCCCCGGAAGAAGTCGAGGACCTCCTGGTCGGAGTAGCGCAGGCTGAAGTGCACCAGGACGAACAACGTCCGCGGGTGCGCCTCCACCACGGGCTTGAGCCGGCTCCACACGGTGTGCCCGACCCGGTTCGCGCGCTCCAGCTCCGCGTCGTCGAGGAAGGTGCACTCGGTGATGACGACCGGATAGTCGAACAGCCACGGGTTCCGCTCGAACACGCTCACGTGCGTGTCCCCGAGATGGGCGAACAGCGGCCTGCTCACCTCGGCGTCGACCTCGACCCCCTTCTTGCGCTGGAGCGCGACGAACCGGCCGAACTCCGCGCCCCGCCCCTCCGCCGTCATCGACCGCCACATCTCCTCGAACTCCGGCCGCAGCGCCTTGCGCCCCTCCGAGAACGCGTAGCCCACGCAGGGCACCTTGTGCTCGCACTCCACCACCCGCACGTGGTGCCCGCGCCGGCCGAAGACGATCTCGTCGTCCTGCTTCACGCCGTGCAGGCGGTGGCCGCCCGCCAGCGTCGCGTCGAAGGCCGCCCCGTGGTTCAGCTCGGCCGAGGCGCGCAGGTACGCCTCCGCGTACGGCACCGACGCGGCCGGCAGGTAGATGTCCACGCCGGACGCCTTCGAGGCCAGGAAGTCGAGATCCTTGGCGTGGTCGTGATGGGTGTGCGTCAGGAAGACCGTGTCCACCTGCCGCCCCTCGCACAGCCCCGCGTCGAGGCAGCAGCGCAGCTCGGGGATGTGGAAGAAGGTCTTGTCGTTGGCGCGGGAGTAGCCGGTGAGGGTCAGCTCGGTGCCGGGGATCCGCCAGGTCTTCCACTGCCGGAAGGGGTGCCCGCGCTCCAGCAGATCCGGGTGGTCGGGCCAGGGTTCCTGCGCGTGCGTCATGTCAAGGCGCCCTTCCCGAGCGGTCGTGGACGGCGCTCTCCGCCGCCGTCAAGATCGAGCGTCCGCGATCGTAGCGCCGCCATGTTCCGGGAACACACCGATTTTCCCGGCCGATCAGGTCATGACGGCCGCCCGTTGCGCGGTGTGTTTGACTGCAGCCAACCCCGTGGAGAAGGAGCCACCGTGACCAGTGCCAGCGCGGCCGCGATCACCGCCGTCACGTTCGCCGCCCTGTACGCAGGGCACCAGATCGGCGATCACGTGGTGCAGAGCAACAGCACTGCGGTCGCCAAAGGCGTCCCCGACGCGGAGCAACTGGCCAGGGGTGTCTCGCCGTGGACCGGCTGGCGGGCCTGCCTGCGGCATGTCGCCGGATACATCGGTACGCAGGCGGCGGCGCTGGCGCTGGTGTGCGTGGCGGTGCCGATGCAGCTCGCCGGCATGGTGACCGCGCTGCTGGTGTCGGCCGGCACGCACGCGGTGATCGACCGGCGCTGGATCGTGCGCCGGCTGATCGAGCTCAAGAAGTGCCACGACTGGGCGGAGGGGCCGTACCTGATCGACCAGTCCCTGCACGTCGGCGCGATGCTGGTCGCGGCCGTGCTGGCCGTGGTGGTCGATGATTTCGGGGGCGTAGCCGCCGTCGCGATCGGCGCGCTGGCCCTGGTGGGCGCCGCCCTGCTGATCGAACGCCGCTCGGCCACGGCACAGGTGTGACTGACCGGCCCTGCTATATTCAGAAAATGCTGAATCTAGTGAACAAGCTGCCGTTGGAGGGATGTGACCTGCGCTATGCCGACAGCGGCGGCGGAGGGACGCCGGTGGTCTTCACGCACGGCGCCGGGGTCGACCACGCGATGTTCGACGCCCAGGCCGGACACCTGCGCGACCGAGGATTCCGCGTCATCGTCTGGGACCAGCGCGGCCACGGCCTGTCCCGGCCCGCCGGCACCCCGTTCACCGCCGAACGGGCACTCGCCGACCTGTCCGCACTCATCGCACACCTGGCGCTGGACCGCCCCGTGCTGGCCGGCCACTCCCTGGGCGGCAACCTCGGCCAGGCCCTCGTCCGGCGAAACCCCCACCTGGCCCGAGCCCTGATCGTCATCGGCTCGACCTGGAACACCGGGCCGCTGTCCTGGAGCGAACGCCTGCTGCTCAAGCTGGCCGCGCCGGCCCTGCTGGCCCTCCCGGCCGGGCGCCTGCCGGAGCTGATGGCCAACGCCTCCGCGCTCACCCCGGCCGCCCGGGCGGACGCGCGGCGCGCCTTCTCCCAGCTACCCAAGAAGGACTTCGTCCAGGTGTGGAAGGCCACCGTGGAGCTGGTCACCCCCGACCCCGGCCACCGGACGCCCGTACCGCTGTGCCTGATCCGCGGCGACCAGGACCACACCGGCAACATCGCCGCGGCCATGCCCCGATGGGCCCGGGCCGAGGGCGTCGAAGAGGTCGTCATCCCCGACGCGGGCCACCTCTGCACCCAGGACAACCCGCAAGCCGTCAACGCGGCGATCGACACGTTCCTGCACACCCTGCCCCGCGAGGAGCGGTGATGGACGCCGGCAAGCGCACCGCGTTCATCGTCTCGGTCGGTGACCTCCTGGCCTCCTGGAACCTGCCGCACGCCACCGGCCGCGTCTACGGCCTGCTCCTGCTGAGCGAGACACCCCGGTCCCTGGACGAGATCGCCGCGGAACTCGCGCTCAGCAAGGCCTCGGTCAGCACCGCCGTCCGCCAGCTGGACTCCTGGGGACTGGCCAGAACCATCCCCCAGCCCGGCAGCCGCCGTCTGCTGGTGGAGGCCGCCGGCGGGATCGCATCCCTCCTGGAGGCCAGCCACGCCCGCGCCCGAACCCTGATCGCCGCCCTCCGCGAAGGCGAGGACCTGGTCGGCCCCGGCCCCGCACGCCGGCGGCTCCAGGACGTGATCGGGTTGTTCTCCGGATATGTGGACGTCGGGAGCGAGCTGCTCGCCGCGTACCGGCGGCAGCAGGAACGCCGCGAGAACGACTGACTGCCCAGCGGCCACCGGCGCTGGGGCGAACCACCAGGTCTGCCAGCGCCCGCCCGGCTCTCATCCAGCTCGTCCTCGGCTCAGACCACCGAGACCACGCACCACCGAGACCGCCCACCACGCAGGTCAGCAACCACGCAGGTCAGCCATCATCCAGGCCGCCCACCATGCAGGTCAGCCATCATCCAGGTCAGCCACCACCCAGGCCGCCCACCACCCAGGTCAGCAACCACCCAGGCCGCCCACGCCCTGGCCACCGCCGCGAGCGTGCCTGCCGCCCCGCTCCCGCCCCCGCTCCGGCCCTCGACCCCCCTTCTCGGTGAGCCGCCAGGATCCGGCGCCGCCGCCCAAAGGGCCGGAGAGCTGTGCTCCTATGATCACCACATGCTTGATGAAAGCCGTCATGCTCACGACCTCCTGACCGGCCGGCTGTCGCTGCGACGCCCGTCACCGGACGACATAGACGCGATCCACGCCATCCACAGCGACCCCGCCACTTGCCTGCACAACCCTTCCGACGCCCTGTCCAAGCGCGAGGAAGCGGCGGAGCTTTTCCAGCGCTGGGACGATCACTGGCAGCGCTTCGGTTACGGCTACTGGACGGTGCGACGCCACGGTTCAGACCGGCCGCTGGGCTTCTGCGGGACCAAGACCATGGAACTCAACGGCATGAGCGTGCTCAACCTCTTCTACCGCTTCGAGACCTCGTCCTGGGGGCAAGGACTGGCCAGCGAGGCCGCGACCGCGGTGGTCGACTGGGTGACGCAACGCGTTCCCGAGCGACCCGTCATCGCCCGCGTCCGCCCGGCCAACACCGCCTCCCAACGAGTGGCGGCACGCGCCGGCCTGGTAAGGGCCGCACACCTCGACCTCACCGGCGAGGACGGCCTGGACTGGATCTACGCGAAGAACCTGCGCAACTGAGCCACCAACCGCACCCCTGACCGAGACACCGCGGCCGCACAACCGCCGAGACCAACCTCTCGGCGAACCCCACGCCGACGGGATAAGCTCCGGGAGCGATCTCGAACAGCTCCGCAACGACTACCTATGCGCAGGTCACGATGACGAGCTTGTACGACCACGCCGGCGGCACCGAAGCCCTGCACCGCCTGGAAGAAATCTTCTACACCAAGCTGCTCACCGACCCGCTGCTCAAGCCGCTCTTCCCGGAGCGCAAGCCCTCCCATGTGCCGAACCTGACGTCGTTCACCTCGGAGTCCTTCGGCGGCCCCGACGCCTTCACCCGCGGCCCAGGCTTCGCCTACCTCATCGACGCCCACCGGCACCTGCACATCACCGAAGAGCAACGGCAACGCTTCGTCGACCTGTACATGGAGGCCTTCGAGGAGGCCGGGCTCCCTCGCGACCAGGAGTTCCTGGACGCGGTGCGCGAGCACGTCGAGTTCGGTTCACACGTCGCCATGCAGAACTCCCACGCCACCACGGACGCGGACCTCCACCCTCTACGCGAAGTCCCCCGCTGGACCTGGGCCGGAGACAAGCCAACCCCCTGACCCCCGCGCCCCTGACCAGGACATCGACCTCAATCCGCCCTTACCGACACCACCCCCGAAAGGCCGGCCTACCGTTCCACCTCCTCGGGCGCTGGCGCTGACCGCCACCCGCGCTGAGCACGCGCCCGTCTGCTGCCTGTGCCGATCACCAGCTGCGTCCGCCATCGGCACTGATCACTACGGAGCCTGCCACTCGCGCCGATCGCCCACCACGTTCGCCGCTCGCGCAGCCCACCACCGGCGTCCGCTACCCGAGCCGACCGCCCACCACGGCCGCCACGTCCGCCACCCGCGATCAGCACCCAGGAGAAGAGGCGAGGACAAGGCGGGGCCGCCAGGTGCTCGTCGGCCTAACGCGGCGTGACCAGGCGGGCCTCGTAGGCGGCGATGACGAGCTGGGCGCGATCTCGGGCCTGCAGCTTGGTCAGCAGGCGGCTGATGTGGGTCTTCACGGTGCCGGGGCTGACCTGCAGCTGCTCGCTGAGCTCGGCGTTGGACAGCCCGTGGGCGATGAGCGTGAGCACCTCGCGTTCCCGATCCGTCAACGTGTCGAGCCCGTGGAAGACCTGCTGCGCCGGCCGCCGTACGAACTCCGCGATCAACCGCGTGGTGACGCTCGGCGCGAGCAGCGTCTCGCCGGACGCGACCACCCGGATCGCTTTCAGGAGGTCGTCGGGCGGCGCGTCCTTGAGCAGGAACCCGCTGGCCCCGGCCCGCAGCGCCGCGTAGACGTATTCGTCGAGGTCGAACGTGGTCAGGATGAGGATCCGGGTGTCGCCGGCGAGCTGCTGGGTCGCGCCGATGCCGTCGAGGCGCGGCATTCTGACGTCCATGAGCACCACGTCAGGTGACTCGGCGCGGGCGAGCGCCACCGCTTCCTGCCCGTCGGCCGCTTCTCCGACCACGGTCAGGTCGTCCTCGGAGTCGATCAGCAGGCGGAAGCTGCCGCGCAGCAGCGCTTGGTCGTCGGCGATGAGCACTCGAATCAAGAAATCTCCCATGATGCGTGGACGCCGAACCCGCCTTCGGGCCGAGGCCCGGCTTCGAAGGTGCCGCCGTACATCATGACGCGTTCGCGCATGCCCACAAGACCGTGCCCACCGGAACGACCTGGCAGAACGCGCTGCCCCGACCCGTCGGACCGATCCGGCGGAACGCGTCGCCCTGATCCGTCAGAACGGTGCGGAAGGACGCGTTGCCCTGACCCGTGAGGAGAACTCGGCAGGAGGCGCTGCCCCGACTCGCCGGAACGGTCGGTCAGGAAGCGTTGCCCTGACCCGCTGGGACGGTCGGTCTGGACGCCTTGTCCTGACCCGCCGGGACGGTCGGTCTGGACGCCTTGTCCTGACCCGCCGGGACAGTCAGACAGGACCCGCTGCCTTGACTCTCCGGGACGGCCCAGCAGGAAGCGCTGCCCTGATTCGTCGGCATCGTCCGGCAGGACGCGCTGCCCCGGCCCGTCGTCGACCACGGAGATGCGCACCGTCCTGCCGACGACCGACACGTCCGCCTGGCAATGGGCGGGCGCGGCATGCCTGACGACGTTGGTGATGGCCTCCTGGACGATGCGGTAGACGGATGCGGCCATGCTGTCGGGTAACGTGCCGCTCACCGAGAGGTCGACCCGCACGCCGGCCTCCGCCGCCCGTTCCACCAGGGCCGGCAGGTCGGCGAGGCCGGGGAGGGGCGCGCGCTCGGGTGCGCCGTCGGCGGCGCGCAGCACGCCGAGGAGCTGGCGCATCTCCATGAGGGAGCCGCGCCCGAGCTCCTCGATGGCCAGCAACGCCTTGCGCCCCTCGGCGGGATGCTTGTCCAGGACCTTGGCCGCAACCCCCGCCTTGACGGTGATCATGCTCATCGAGTGGGCGACGACGTCGTGCAGCTCGCGTACGATCCGCAGGCGCTCGTCGGCCGCCGCCTGCTCGGCCTGCCGCCTGGCCTCCTGCCTGGCCTCGCGTGCGGCGAACTCGCGGCGGGTGCGCGCCGTCGTACCGAGACTCCAGCTCGCCGCGACGACCAGCCAGACCATCCCGACGATGAGGACGGGGTCGGGCCAGCCGTCGGCCCGCTGAGCCGCGCTCAGCGCCGAGAGCAGCGCGGCTCCGCCGGTGACGAGCAGGCCCGTCACCAGGGCGATCGCCGATCGCCGCACCGGCCGGCCGGTCGCCAGCGGGTAGATGGCCAGGGCCACGACGATCGCCGGCAACAGCCGGTTGACCTGCACGAAGAGCACGGCGATGCCGATCAGGAGCGCACTGTAGTAGGCGGGCTCCGGCCATACGCGCCGCACCGCCACCGGCGCCACGACCAGCCAGCACAGCGCCACGGAGCCGGCATCGGCGGCCAGCTCCGGCGGACTCGCCGTGGACGCCAGCGCGAGCAGCGCCGCGACGACGGTGTCGACCAGGATGAGCAGCCAGGGTGGAGGCCGCTGGGCGAGCAGATGCACGTCGCCACGTTATCGAGGTACGGGCGGGCGCGAATCGGAGCACGGGCTGTCAGACCAGGGTCGTACTCCGCGGCCATACGCCCGCTTCGTCTGACCCTGGTCCGACCCCAAAGATCGGATCTGGCTCCGATGCGCGGACCCGCCGCCGTGCAGCATCGTTGCCGCCATGAATCGACGCGGACTCATCACCCTGTGCCTGGCGGCCTGTCTCGCCGTGCCGCTCGGCAGCGCCGCGCTGGCCTCGGCGCAGGCCCACGACCTCGTGTGGAAGGACTGTGGTGACGGTCTGCGCTGCGCCGACCTGGTCGTCCCCGTTGACTGGGCCGATCCCGGCGGCCCCAGCACGTCGGTGCACGTGGCCAAGCTGCCCGCGACGGGCAAGGGCTCGAGACCGCTGATCGTCAACTTCGGAGGGCCCGGCACCAGCACCACGATGCTCAGGCGCAAGGGCGATCCCGACGCTCCGGCGGAGCTGCCGAGACTGCTCGACGAGTTGCAGCGGAGCTTCGACGTCATCGCCATCGATCCGCGCGGCATGTCGGAGCCTGCGAGCGGCAAGAGAGTGAGCTGCGCGGAGCCTGAGTCCTCCATATACGGCCTGCTCCTGGCCAGGACGAAGCAAGACTGGGACGCCCACGCGGCCAAGAACGCCGCCCACCAGGCGAGCTGCCGCCTCATGGCGAAATCGACCTGGGGCGGGATGACGGCCTGGAACGTGGCCCACGACATCGACGCCCTACGCGCCGCACTCGGCCAGGACAGGATCATCTACGCGGGCAATTCCTATGGCACCGTCTACGCCCAGGCGTACCTGGAGCTGTTCCCGCAGCGGGTCGGCCGCATGTACCTCGACGGCACCGCCGACCACACCCAGCCGGACTTCGAGGCTTGGCTGCGCAACTACGCACTGACGCAGGAGCGGCATCTCACCCTGTTCCGCGACTGGTGCGCCCGCCGCACCGACTGCGCCCTGCACGGCAGGGACGCCGGCAGGGCCTGGGACGAGCTCGTCGCCAGAGCGCGCCGCGCGCCGCTGCCGGCATCGTCCGGACGAACGGTGTCCGAGGGGCAGCTGTACGCCGGCGCGATCAAAGGCATGAACCCGGCACGCTGGCCCCAGCTCGCCACCGCCCTCCGCAAGGCCCTCGACGGCGACGCCGGTGACTTCCTCGAAGAACTGCGCCTCGACGAGGGCGGCACGTCCATAAGCCAAGACGCCCTGTGCAACGACTTCATGCCCAAGCTGCCCACATATGAGGAGTTCCAGGGCATCGAGGCCAGGCTCCGCGAGATCGCACCGAGGTTCGGTTGGCTCGAGGGACGCTTCGAGCTCGGGCGGTGCTGGGGCCGCAGCGGCGGCGCGTCCTGGGCGCCACATCCGCTGCGCGTGAAGGACACCCCGCCGATGCTCTTCGCGATCGGCGAGCTCGACAACAACACCAACCATCTGGGGCAGGCGCACGTGGCCGAGCAGACCCCGTCCGCGCGGGTCCTGCGGCACGGCGACGGCCACGCGTCCTGGGCAGGCAACACCTGCCTGCGGCGACATGTCTTCACCTATCTCAGCACGGGCGCGCTGCCCGCCCCCGGCACGAGCTGCCCGGCCGAACGGATCCAGAAGGTAGGAAAATGATCGAGGTCATGGACCTGACGAAGGCGTACGGCTCCACACGTGCGGTCTCAGGGCTCACGTTCGACGTCCGGCCCGGACAGGTCACGGGCTTCCTCGGGCACAACGGAGCCGGCAAGTCCACCACCATGCGCATGATCCTCGGCCTGCACGCACCCACCTCCGGCCAGGCGTTGATCAACGGCGTCCGCAAACACGACCTCCGCGACCCCATGCGCGAGGTCGGCGCCATGCTCGACGCCACCGAAGTGCAGGGCGGGCGCACCGCCCTCGACCACCTCCAAGCCCTCGCCTACGCCGGCGGCATCAGCCGCCGCAGGGTCGTACGGCTGCTGGAGGAGGTCGGCCTGGCCGGCGTGGCACGCAAACGCATCGCCGGGTTCTCCCAGGGGATGCGCCAGCGCCTCGGCATCGCGGCGGCCCTGCTCGGCGACCCCGGCGTGCTCATCCTCGACGAGCCGGTCAACGGCCTCGACCCCGACGGCATCCGCTGGCTCAGAACCCTGCTGCGCTCCCTGGCCGCCGAAGGCCGCACCATCCTGCTGTCGAGCCACCTGATGACCGAGATGTCCCTCACCGCCGACCGGCTCATCATCATCGGCCACGGCCGCCTGATCGAAGACACGACGACACCCGAGCTCTTGGCCCGCTTCCAGGACGAGGTCCTGGTCCGCTCACCCCACGCGTCCCGCCTGGCGACAGTGCTCGAGGCAGCAGGCGCCACGGTACGCGCCGCCCCGCCACCGAGCACTTATACGGCAGGCACTGCCGTACGCGCGGCATCATCCGCCCCGCCGGGGACGGACGGCACGTGGCGGGCCGCAGCTCCGCTGGACGCTCACGCCGCAGCCGGCGGCGTACACATTGCGCCATCCGGCCTGCCTGCGGCAGACGCTGCACGCGTCGCACCGCCCGGCCGGCCGGAAGTGGACGGGAGGCGGCCTTTGGCACCACCCAGCATGCCGGAGGCAGACCACACGGTAGGGGCCACACCATCCGGTCTGCCAGGGGCGGCCGGCAATGTGCGCCAAGCACCGCCGGGCACGCGTGGGGCGGACGGCAGGGTGCGCGTCGCGCCGCCGGTCACGCGTGGGACGGACGGCAAAGTCCGCGTCGCGCCGCCAGGCACGGTCGAGGCGGACGGCAGGATGCGCGTCGCGCCGCCGAGCACGCTCGCGGCGGGCGAGGCGGTCTACGAGCCCGGAGGCGAAGAAGGGCTTCTGGTGGCGGGCATGTCCGCGGCCGCCATCGGAGACGCCGCCCTGAGAAGCGGCTGTTCCATCCATGAGCTGACACCGCAGCAGGTGTCACTGGAGGAGGCGTTCATGGAGCTGACCCGATGATCAACGTGATCGCATCCGAATGGCTCAAGCTGCGTTCGCTCCGATCCACCTACTACGTGCTGGCCTGCACACTCTCGACCCTGGCGATCACCGGTGCCGCCGCCTTGTCGATCTCGCGCTACTTCGACACCAGGGGCCTGAGCGGTGAGATCGTCGGCACCGGGCTCCGGTTCAGTGCCGACATCCCTCCTGTCCTGTTCGGGATGCTGGGCGTGCTCGCGATCTCCGGCGAGTACGGCACCGGCATGATCAGGCTCACGCTGACCACGGTCCGGCGCCGATGGATGGCTCTCGTGGCCAAGGCCACGGTGGTGGCCGCCGTGGCCGCGATCGGGGGTCAGGTGGTGGCGTTCGCCACCTACCTCACCGCGCAGGCGGTGGTGGGCGGGCGCCCGATCGGCGCCTCATTGTCCGAACCGGCGGCCCTGGCCGAAGTACTGGCAGCAGGCGCCGGCTCCGCCGTGGCCGCGGTGATCGGGCTGGCTCTGGCCACGATCCTGCGTTCGACTCCGGGAGCACTCGTCGCGTTGGTCGCCCTGCCACTGCTGCCCGCCGTGATCGAGCGTTTTCTCCCGGCCCCGTGGAACGACCGGATGGCGTCCCTGACGCTTCCCGCCCTGACCCGGCAACTGGCGGGCGTCCCCGACTCCGGCGGCTTCGGCCCCGTCACAGCCACCACCATCCTGGCCGGTTACGCCGTGGTCTCCCTCCTCACGGCAGCTTTAGTGATCAACCGCCGCGACGTCTGACAGCAGCACCGCGCCCTTGCACAGCGGGTTCCATGCCGTTCTACGCGAGCGCCCTTGCCGCGTTCACGGAGGCAACTCGCGAGATCGCCAGGCAACCCACGAGATCGCCCAGCGTCGTAGCCAGGCTTACGTAGCAACCCGGGAGATCACCGGCGCCGTCGCCACGCTTGCGCAGGTAACCCTGCAGAACAGTTGCCTCGGGACTATTCGTGGCGTGACTTGTGCAGGTTGCCGGTGCCGCTCTCGGATCGCGCCATGACGTGCGGGCAGGCCAGCCGGGCCGCTCCCAGGTCGAGACATGACCTGCGTGCACGCTGCCGGTGCCGCACTCGCAGCGTGGCATCGCCCGCACGCAGGTCGCCGGGTCCGCCCCGGGTGTGGTGACTTAGCGGGGTGTGGTGGGGAGTTCGGTTAGCTCGTTGGTGAAGACGTGGTTGGCGATGGCGTCTCCGATGGCCATGCCGTCGTCGGCGTCCCAGGGATAGTGGACGCCCAGCCACAACCGGCTCTGCGCGTTCTCCTGGGCCGCCTGTGCGAAGGAGGTGAAGGTCTTGCTTTTGACGGGGGCGGACGGGTCCTCCGTGTCCACGGTGAAGGTCGCGTTGCCGTCGAAGAAGCGGGTCATGATGCCTGCCCAGGCGCCGGCGAACGTGGCGTGGCCCGATACCCAGGACGGGAAGCAGGGGGAGAAGTGGTTGCCGTTACGGTCCACCGACAAGGGGCGCCAGTCGGGGTCGATCTCCCTGATGGCGCTCTCGGGCCGCCACAGGTCGATCCTCGTCTCGTACTTGGTGTCCCACGCGGCGATCGCGGCGTCCGCCAGGGCGAGGGAGACCAGCGTGTAGAGGCGCGCGTTCTCGTAGGGGCTGGTGACGTTGAGCTGCCGGGCCACCTGGCCGGTGTGCACCAGCAGCTGGCCGACCGGCCGATACGTGTCGTCCACGTCGTTGGCCCAGAACAGGGCGGCCGCGGTCTGCGGGGTGGTGCGCTCCAGCTTCGTCTTGGCCGTGTCGGCGGCGCCGCCGAAGCGGCGTACCAGATCGACCTGCCGCTGGTATTCGGTGGTCTGCAGCAGCTGGTCGTAGGTGATGGCCTGCTCCGGCGTGGGCCGCCTGAACTGGGAGCCGGACGTCATCGAGAACGGCTTGACCCGGCCCCAGTTCGGGGTCACCGCGTTCTGGGCGGCGGTGCAGCTCGGGTCGCCGGTGGGCCGCCAGGCGCCCCGCTCCGGGCTGAGCGTGTAGACGGTGCTGTCGGTGGAGCGGTCGTCGCTGCGGAACTGCCGCATCCGCTGCACCACCGAGCTGACCACTTGCAGGTCCAGATAGTCGAAGTCGGTGGGGCTGGTGCCGAAACGATGGGTGAAACGCTGGTCGAGCAGGCTCGTCATGCTCGGGCTGTGCAGGGTCGCGGTTCCGAACAGGTCTAGCAGGATGTTGTAGGCGGTCCTGCCGATGACCCGCTCCTCCTCGTGGTCGGTCTCGCCGAGGGAGAAGTAGCGTCCCGCCTGCAAGTAGGGCTGATACAACCGGGTGCGCCACTGGTCGCGGTACATGGTCTCGGCGTCGAAGATCGCGGCGTTCATCATGGCCGCCGCTCTGGCCAACCTGCCGGGGGCCGCGTCGGGGCCGTTGAGCTGGCGGAAGACGTCCACGAGGACCTGGTTCCAGTACTGGGTCGGATCGCCGTCGTAGTTCGGCGCTGCCGCGAGGGCGGGCTGCGGCGCGGCCACCACGGTGCCGGTCACGGCGAGGGCCAGCGCGCTGCCGAGCGCGGCCACGCGGTGACGCCAGGTCCTGCGGACGCGGGGTAACGGACGGTCGTTGTTCTCCTTCATGAACAGGTCCTCCCTGGAAGTGTCAGGAACTGGGGTGTGTCAGAACCTCTGTGTGTCAGCCATCGGTATGTAAGGACTCGGCATGTCAGAACTCGGCATGTCAGGACTCGGCATGTCAGAACTCGGTCTTCAGGAACTTCGATGTGTCAGGAACTTTGGTGAAGCAGCTGCTGATCAAGCTCAACACACTGATCTGGTAACGGCAAAAGGCTGGATCCTCCCGCGGCGGCTCCTCTCCGAAGGGTTGTGACCTGGTCGTCGGGTGGAGGTCGTCCTCGATGTCGTACGGGTGATGTCCGGTGGCCTGGGCGATGTCCGGCGGCTCGGGTGATCTCCGGTGGCTTGGGCCGGTGGCTTGGGCGATGGGGGGTGGCTTGGGCGGTGGGGTGGCTCGGGGTGATGTGCGGTAGCTTGGGCATTGTCCGGAGGCTTACGCGGTGTCCGGGGGTTCGGGTGGTGTGTCGCGGGGCGGGGCTGCCGCTAGGAGCGGCCGCGAGCCCGTGCCGGAGTGCGGGCGGGCGGTCGGGTGACGGCCCCGGTGGTTGACGTGAGCGTGGACGGCCGTCGGCGCGAAGGGGCTGTCGGGGCGATGGCGGTCAGGTGGTCGGCACAGGCGTGGACGGCCGGAACGTGACGTCGGCGGCACCTGCGAGATCACGACTGCGGTCTCGAGCCTGCCCTCGGCCGCAAAGGTCTTGAACCTGCCCTCACCCGCAGAGGTCTTGAGCCTGCCCTCGGCCGGCAGAACGGGTCAGGACATCGCCCGGGCCGCCGGGCACGCTTCTGTCGTGGGCTCGACGGTCAACTCCGCCCGGGCGAGGGAGCGCGTTCAAGAGTCTGGTCGTCGGCGGGTGCCACCGTGCCTCTGCCGGCCACCATCGCGAAGACCACCTGCCCGGCCGCGGCGACGCACATCAGAACGAGCGGCGCGTGCCAGCCGGAGCTGACCGTGTGCAGCAACCCGAAGATCACCGGCCCTGCGGCGGCCACCAGGTAGCCGACCGACTGCGCCATCGCCGACAACGTGCCCGCCACGGTCGCGTCCTGGGCGCGCAGGCTGAGGAAGGCCAGCGCGAGCACCAGGCACGCCCCGCCGCCCAGCCCGAGAACGACGCTCCACAGCCACGCCCACCCCGGCGCCACCAGCAGTCCGAGGTAGCCGCCGAGCACGACCGCGGAGGAGAGCGTCGCCGCCGCGCGCTGGTCGCCGGCCCGCCGCAGCGCGGCCGGCGCCGCCAGGCTGGTCAGCACCGCGACCGCCTGGAACAGGAACAGCAGCCATCCCGCCGTGGCCGCGCTCACCCCGCTGTCCTGGAACACCTGAGGCAGCCACGTGACGGCGACGTAGAAGCCCAGCGACTGCAACCCCATGAACGCCGTGACGGCCCACGCCAGCGCCGATCCCCACGGCAGCCGGTGCCGGCGGATCGTCTCCGCGGCCGGTCGCGGCGCCCGTACCTGCGGGAGCCACAGCACGACGGCGACGAGCGCGAGCACGATCCAGCAGCCGAACGCGGTGGACCAGCCGCCGGCGGCGGCCTGGCTGATCGGCACGGCCACCCCGGAGGCCACGGCGGCGACGGCGCCCATGACGGTGGCGTACGCGCTGGTCAGCAGCCCCACCCGGGTGGGGAAGTCGCGTTTGATCAGGCTCGGCAGCAGCACGTTGCCCACGGCGACCCCCGCCCCGATCAGGACGGTTCCGGCGAACAGCCCGATCGCCGACGGCACCCACCGGACCCCGATCCCGAACGCCAGCACCACGAGCGCCCACCAGAGGAGCCGCTCGGGCCCCCACCGCGCCGCCAGCCGCGGCACCACCGGCGACATCGCCGCGAACGCCAGCAGCGGCAGCGTGCTGAGCAGCCCGGCCACGGCCGGAGCCAGCCCCAGATCGGCCTGCACCCGATCCAGCAGTGGCCCCACGACGGTCAGGCTCGGCCGCAGGTTGGCCGCCACCACCAGCAGCCCCCACACCAGGAGCGCCTGGCCGGAACGTCCCCTCGAAGTGGTCGAACGCTCCTTCGGCATGGCGTCACCTCTCATGACATAATGCGGAATAAGGAATCCGGATTCCGTATAGAAGTCTAGGCAGGGGAGCGTCCGGGATGTCAACTCCGCAGCGCCGCAAGCCGCGTACCGATGCCGAGCGCAATCGCGATCGGGTCCTGGAGGCCGCGCGCGTGTTGTTCGCCGAGTCGGGTCATGACGTGCCGATGTCGGAGGTCGCGCGGGCGGCGGGCGTCGGCATCGGGACGCTCTACCGCAAGTTCCCGACCCGGGAGGCGCTGATCGAGGCCATCGCCGAGCGTCGGGCCGGCGACCTCGCGGCCGCGGGGCGCACGTTCGCCGGTGAAGGGGCTCAGGGCCTGGAGGGGTTCCTGGTCCACGTGGGTGAGGTGCTGGCCGGGGATCGCGGCATGTCCGAGGTGATCGAGAAGGCCATGGGCTCGGCCGAGCCGCAGGGGGAGACCCGTGATGCGCTGCTCGCCGTCATCGCGGTGTTGATCGGGCGGGCGCGGGCCCAGGGTGTGGCCGGGCAGGACGTGACGGCCGAGGACGTCAACATGGTCATCTGTGGCCTGGCGGCCGTCATCCGCAACGCCGCGGGGGATTGGCGGCGGTATGTCGCGGTCGCCCTCGATGGCCTCCGCCCCCGCTGATATCACCGTTAACGATGATGTTCTGGCATTGATAATAGTGGTGATATCGTTCCTTTGTTGCCATTGGAAACACAAGGGAGCGTCAGCATGCGCATCATCGGAGTGGAAGAGACCGTCGTCGTACCCGCCGTCCACGAGGCGTACAAGCGGGCCGGATCACCCCAGATCCCCGCCCGCGGGTTCGGCGACAGCCCGATCGCGAGGAACCTGCGCGAGACCGGCGAACGGCGGCTGGCCCACATGGACGACCAGGGCATCGACGTCGCGGTCCTGTCCCTGTCCTCGCCCGGCGTGCAGGACCTGCCCGAGGCCGAGGCGATCGCGGTGGCCCGCGAGGCCAACGACCAGCTCGCCGAGATCGTCGCCGCGCACCCCGACCGGTTCCAGGCGTTCGCCGCGATCCCCACCCAGTCACCCGCCGCGGCCGCGGCCGAGCTGGAGCGGGCGGTGGTCGAGCTGGGCTTCCCCGGCGCCATGCTGTACGGCCGCACCGGGGACAAGCTGGCCGACCACCCCGACAACGACGAGCTGTACGCCACCGCCGAACGGCTCGGCGTGCCGCTGCACTTCCACCCGCAGACGCCGGTCCAGCCCGTGATCGACGCCTACTACTCCGGCATCGGCCCGATCGGCGCGCCGCTGGCCGGAGCGGCGATCGGCTGGTACTACGACCTGGGCGTCCAGTACCTGCGGATGATCTTCTCAGGCGTCTTCGACCGGTTCCCCGACCTCCAGGTGATCGCCGGGCACTGGGGCGAGGTCGTCCTGTTCTACCTCGACCACACCGGGTTCTTCGCCGAGGCCGGCGGCCTGCAGCGGCCGCTCGCCGACTACTTCAAGCAGAACTTCTGGGTCGCCGGCAGCGGCACCAACAGCCCGCGCTACCTGCGCTGGACCGCCGAGGTCATGGGCACCGACCGGATGCTGTACTCCACCGACTATCCCTTCACCTACGGTTTCCGGCCCGGCGGTTTCCCCTACGTCGACACCAGCAAGGGCGCCGCCCGTTCCTTCCTGGAGAGCGCGCCCTTCACCGACGAGCAGAAGGCCGACATTGCCCACCGCAACTGGGAACGCCTCACCGCCCGCGCGAGCTGAGGTCAGGAGCCGGCGGGTGGCCGCTCGACCGGGAAGAAGATGGGGCTGAGCAGGTGCTGGGTGCGGTCGGGCGTCGGCTGGTTGGCCAGCAGGGGCAGGATGACCCGACGGAACGCGGTGATCATCTCTTCCAGCTCTTCGCGGGTGAGCCAGACGGCGTGCTGCCGGTAGCCGATGAGGTCGGCCACCGGGTCGGCCCCCTCGCGCTCAAGGTAGGCGTTGAACTCGGCGACCAGGACGGCCATCGACGTGGCGAACGCGCGCCGGTGGTCGTCGGGCGTCATGGCCGCGAGGACGCCGGCGTCGAGGACGGCCCGGTCGTGGCGCAGCCGGTAGCGGCGCTCCACCGCGCCGCGCACCCGCCGCTCGCCCGCCACCTCCAGGATCCCGGCGGCTGCCAGCAGGTCCACGTGCCGGTAGACCATGGCCTTCGAGGTGTCGGGGATCCGCGCGCACAGCTCGCCCGTGGTGAGCTCCCGCTCGCCGCGCATCGCGTGCACGATCCGCAGCCGTACCGGATGCGCCAGCAGCTCCAAAGTGTCCACGATCCAACATTCTCATGGTGTGCTACCGTTCGCAAAACAGTAGAAAGGTTGGTGCCGGCATGACCATGCGAACGGATCCGGCGGCGACCGCCACGGCGGTCGTCGAGATGGCGCGAAGCGGGCGCTTCACGGACGTCGAGGCGTTGTTCGCGCCGCCGCTGCGGGCGGTGGTCTCCGCCGAGGTGCTGCGGGCCGCCTGGGAGAGCCAGCTTTCCGTGCTCGGGGCGATCTCCGCGGTCGGTACGCCGGTCAGCGAGCCGGCCCCCGACAGCTGGGTGGCCGCGACCGGGCAGGCCGAGCTGGTCAAGGTGAGCGTCCCCGTCACGTACGAACGCGGCGAGCTGACCGTGGTCCTGGCGGTCGACGACACCGGTCTCCTGCGGGACCTGCGGCTCGCACCACCCCCCACCGAGCCGTGGACGCCGCCTCCGTACGCCCGCCGCGACAGCTTCGACGAGCACGAGGTCACCGTGGGATCCGGCGCGCTGGCCGTACCCGGCACACTGAGCCTGCCGCGCGGCGACGGCCCGTGGCCCGCGGTGGTGCTGCTCAGCGGCGGCGGCCCGTTCGACCGCGACGCCACCAGCGGCCCCAACAAGCCCCTCAAGGACCTGGCCTGGGGGCTGGCCGGCCGCGGCGTGGCGGTGCTGCGCTTCGACAAGGTGACGCACACCCACGCCGCCCAGGTGGCGGCCATCCCGGGCTTCACGATGAACGACGAGTACGTCCCGCACGCCGTCGCGGCCGTCCACCTGCTCCGGCGCCACCCTGCCGTCGACGCGGCGCGGGTGTTCGTCGCGGGGCACAGCATGGGCGGCAAGGCCGCCCCGAGGGTCGCCGCCGCCGAGCCGTCGGTGGCCGGGCTGGTGCTCCTGGCCGCCGACACCCAGCCCATGCACCGGGCGGCCGTGCGTGTCGTCCGCCATCTCGCCGCCCAGGATCCCGGCGCGCAGGCCGCGGTCGAGACGATCACGCGGCAGGCCGCACGGGTCGACAGCCCCGACCTGTCGGCCGAGACGCCCGCCGCGGAGCTGCCGTTCGGCTACTCCGGGGCGTACTGGCTCGACCTGCGCGGCTACGACCCGGTCGCGACCGCCGCCGCGCTGGGCAAACCGATGCTCATCCTGCAAGGCGGCCGCGACTACCAGGTGACCGTCGCCGACGACCTCGCCGGCTGGCAGGCCGGCCTCGCCCACCGTCCGGACGTCACCATCCGCGTCCACGACGCCGACGACCACCTGTTCTTCCCCGGCTCGGGCCCGTCCACGCCCGCGGACTACCACCGGCCCCAGCACGTCGACGCGGCCGTGGTCACCGGCATCGCCGACTGGCTCCTGTCCACCTGCGAACGCTGACGACCCCCGCGGAACAACAGCCGGATGCCTCTCAAGGGGGCCACACCACCGGCCAGCGCATCACGGCGGACCTCGCCTCGCGCAGCAGGGGAGTGGCACTGTCCGCAGCGCAGGGCAACCGCCTCGCGGCTCATCAGCTCACCCGCGACGCCTGACACCAGGGCCGCCGCCTGTCTGCTCCTGGCGCGTGCGCCGGGCGCCGAGGTGGTCGACGGCGTTCCGGGGACGTTCGGGCTCGACGGGCCGGTCGTGCAGTTCGCGACCGAGCAGATCGTGATCGACCGCGGCACCGGCAGGTTGCTCGGCAAGCAGGGGCTCACGCCGGAAGGCGCCGCCTGGCGGGCCGGGATCGTCAGGAGCACGGGCTGGAGCGACGTGCGGCCGGTGTCGCCCGCCGGATGCGTCCGGTGCACGGCCCGGCTCTGAACGGGGGCGGGCGTTCACCTCGTGCGGCTGAGCAGGCCGCTCTCGTACGCCACCGCGACCGCCGCCGCCCGGTCCTTCGCCTTCAGCTTGGCGAAGACGTGCAGCAGGTGCGTCTTCACCGTCGCCTCCGTGATGAACAGCCGCCCGGCGACCTCCCGGTTCGTCGCCCCCCGGGCGATGAGCGACAGCACCTCCACCTCCCGAGGGCTCAGCGCCGGCGGAGGGACGTGGCGGGCCCGCTGGTCGAGGACGCCGGCCACCGTGGGGGAGAGCACGCTCTCGCCGCGGGCCGCGGCCAGCACGGCCCGCCGCAGGTCGTCGCGGGGCGTGTCCTTAAGTACGTAGCCGGTGGCGCCCTCCTCGATGGCGGGCAGCACGTCGGCGTCGTCGTCGAACGTCGTCACGACGAGCACGCGCACCCCGGGCTGCTGCTCGCGCAGCCGGCGGATCACCTCGACCCCGCCCATGTGCGGCATGCGCAGGTCGAGCAGGACCACGTCGGGGCCGGTGCGCAGGGCCACCGCCAGGGCCTCGCGGCCGTCGGCGGCCTCGCCGACGACCTCGAAGTCGCCGGTGTCGAAGATCCCGCGCAGGCCGTCGCGCACGATGGGGTGGTCGTCGACGATGATCAGGTGGATCGGCATGGGGTTCACGACCTCGCGGCGGCGGGGATGGCGGGGACGGTGGCGGAGATGCCGGTGCCCTGCCCGGGGGCGGTCTCGATCTCCAGGCGGCCGGCCAGGCGGGTGACGCGTTGGCGCATCCCGACCAGGCCGAAGCCGCCCGTACGGCCGGGCTCGTGGACGAAGCCCGCCCCGTCGTCGCGCACGTCGAGGGCGATCACGTCGTCCATGTACGACAGCGTCAGCACCACCCGCCCGGCGCGGGCGTGCCTGGCCACGTTGGCCAGCGCCTCCTGCGCCACGCGTAACAGGGTGTCCTCGACCTCGGGGTGCAGCGGCCGGGCCGCGCCGGTGACGGACACGGCGGCGGGCACCCCCGCCAGCCGCGACCACCGCTCGGCCACCCCGGTCAGGGCGGCGGTGAACTCGGGGCTCTCCTGCAGCGGCACGGGCCGCAGCGCGCGTACCGAGCGGCGGGCCTCGCTCAGGCTCTCCCGCGCCAGGCCGCGCACGGTCGCCAGCCGCTCACCGGCGCCCGGCACGTCGCCGAGGGCTTCGAGCTGGGTGAGGATCGCGGTCAGCCCTTGTGCGATGGTGTCGTGGATCTCCCTGGCCATCCGCTGCCGCTCGCCGAGCACCCCGGCCTCGCGCGCCTGGGTGAGGAGCTGGGCCTGCAGCTCGGCGTTCTCCTCGGCGAGCGCCGCCAGCCTGGCGGTGGTCTGCTTGAGCCGCTCGTTCTGCTCGGTGACGGTCTGGAAGACCAGCCCCGCCATGGACGTGACCAGCACCCCCACCACGAACGAGGCGAGCAGCTCGACCGGCGTCCGGCCGTCGGCGGGGCGGGCGGCGACGAGCACGCCGACCGTGACCGCCACCCCCGCGTACGCCCACAGCCCCGGCAGCAGGGCGAAGCACTGCAGGAACGTCCCCACCCCGGTCACCGTGAACACCGTGTCCACCCTGACCAGCGCCGCGACGACGGCCAGCAGCACGACGACGTAGCCGGCCACCACCCACGGGCGGGCGACCCAGCCGGGATGCGCGGTCACGACCAGCCAGTGCCACGCCACCGCGAACAGCGCCAGCGCGAGCACCTCCACCCGCCACTCCCGCAGCAGCGAGAACAGCGCGGGCAGCAGGACCAGCAGGTACGGCAGCGCCGCCATGACCCGGTCCCACCGACTGGACGTCACCACCGGTACGCCTTCAGCGCGCCGCCACCCGCCGCCACCGCGATCGCGACCATGATCCCCAGCGTAGCCGCCGACGGCGGGGCGCCGGCCCAGCCGTCCCTGATCGCCCGCACCACCGGCGCCATCGGCGTCAGGTCCCCGATCGCGCGCATCGAGCCCGACATCGTCTCGCGCGGGATGACCGCCCCCGACAGGAACACCATGGGGAAGAACAACCCGAGCCCGATCACCGTCGCCGCCCGCCCGCCGGGGGCCAGCGCACCCAGCAGGAGACCGATGGCACCCAGGCTGAGCGCGCCGAGCAGCCAGGCCAGCAGCACGCCGGCCAGGCTCGCGGGAGCCGCCAGCCCGTACCCTGCGGCGCCGACGAGGACGATCAGCGCCGTCCCCGCCACCGCCAGCAGCATGTGGGCGATCCACTGCGCGCCGAACAGCAAGGCGGGCGCGGCCGGGGTCGCACGCAGCCGCTTCAGTACGCGCCGCTCCCGGTACTGGGCGAGCGTGGCCGGCAGGACCACCAGCGCGGCCAGTCCGATGACGAACGCCGCCAGCATGGGCACGGTGGCATCGACCAGCGGCACCCCGCCCGGCAGCGGCTTGTTCCCGCCGCGCAGCTTCACCCACAACATGATCAGCGGGAAGGCCAGCGCGAAGAAGGCCGACATCGGGTCGCGCAGGCCCAGCTTGAGCTCGACGGCGACGACATTGCCGAAGCCCTTCATGCCCTTCATGCCCTTCATGGTCAGTACCTTCCGGTGAGGGCGAAATAGGCGTCCTCCAGCGAGGCGATGCCGGCGCCGGCCTGCCCGATCAGCTCGCAGGGGCTGCCCTGGGCGGTCACGCGCCCGCCGTCGATGATGGCGACGCGGTCGCAGAGCGCTTCCGCCTCGTCCATGAAATGCGTGACGATGACGACCGTCACGCCGCGCTCGCGCATCGTCCGGATGAGACCCCAGGTGGAACGGCGGGCATCGGGGTCCAGGCCCGTGGTCAGCTCGTCCAGCAGGACCACCTCGGGCCTGCCCACCAGAGCCAGGGCGATGAACAGCCGCTGCTTCCACCCCCCGGACAACCCGGCGAACCGGTCACCCTTCCGGCCCGTCAGGCCCCATTCGTCCATGAGCGCCCGCCAGTCGGCCGGGTCGTCGTAGAAGGAGGCGTACATCTTCAGCGCCTCACCGACCTTGATCGCGTCGGGCAGCGCCGCCTCCTGCAGCTGCGCGCCGATGCGCTGCTGGAGCGCGCGCCGGTCGCCGCCGTGCGGGTCCAGGCCCAGCACCCGTACGGTGCCGCCGTCAGGACGCCGCAGCCCCGACACGCACTCCACGACGGACGTCTTACCGGCGCCGTTGGGGCCGGCGATCCCGAAGATCTCGCCGCGCTCCACCGTGAGGGAGACGCCGTGGACGGCCTGGTGGCCCTTGTAGCTCTTGCGCAGGTCGTTGACCTCGATGACTGCCATGCATCGAGGATCTTCGGCCTGGCCCTGCCCCGATATCCACCGATCGGTTGACCCCCTGCCGCCGAGGCTCCGAGAGGCCATGGACTCCTCGGTTCGCCGGAGCGTGGTGCCGTCCTCGCGGGTGGTCAGGACGTGGCGGTGCGCGGCGCTCGAGCCCATCGCGCTGCTCGGGGCCCAGGTGCCGTTCGCCCGCACGAACGTCGGCGCCTCTCCGCGGGCGGCGATGCCGGAATCTCCGGCATCGCCGGGTGACCGGCTTGCCGAGTCCGACTTACTCCTCGCGGTGGCGCATGTTGGGAAACACGGCCGCCAGGGTCGGGCTGTCGGGCCGGTACAGGTCCAGCGGGTCGGCGCGCATCGCCGCGTCGAGGGCGCGGGCGTCGTCACCGACCAGGATGCGCCACGTGCCGGCGCGTACGCCATCGAGGATGACGGTCGCGGCGTCGGCGGCCGACAGCGGCGCGTTGTCCCGGAACCACTCACCCATGCTCTTGACCGCGGCCCGGACCTCCGCATCGCTCAACCGGTCGGCGGGAACGCCCGCGACGACGGCGGCGCGCTCACGGGCTTCCGCGAGCTCCGCGGCGGTCATGTCGTCAGGATCGGAGTGGCCGTGGATCCGGCGGGAGTTGATCACGATCTCGGTGCCGACGTGCCCCGGCATCACCAGCGCGACCTGGACGTGCGGCGCGTTGATCCGCAGGTCCGTCAGCATCGCCTCGGAGAAGCCCTTCACGGCGAACTTGGCGGCACTGTACGCGCTCATCGGCAGACCGGGACCGGCCGCCCAGAACCCGTTGACACTGCTGGTGTTGACCAGGCACCCCTCGTCACTGGCGACCAGGAGCGGCATGAACGCGCGCGTGCAGTTGTACACCCCGCCCCAGCAGACGCTGAACGTCCGCTCCCACTCGGCTCGCGAGCTGGTGAAGAAGCTGGCGCCACCGCCGATGCCGGCGTTGTTGAACAGCAGGTTGATGTGGCCGGTCCGGTGCCGCTCGACCACCTCGTCGCGGAACCTCGTCACCTGAGCCTCGTCCGACACGTCGCAGCGGTGGGTGGTGACCCGCACCTCGCCGCCGCCGGGTGCGGCTTTGGCGGCCCGCTCGGCGGTGACGGCCAGCCCGGCCTCGTCGACGTCGCACGCGGCCACCGAGCAGCCTTCGGCGGCCAGCTGAACGACCAGCTCGCGTCCCATGCCGGCGCCGCCTCCGGTGACGACGGCCATCTTTCCTGTGAACGACTCCATCGCTCGACCCCTCCGTCGATGACCACCCTCGCACGTACCGGGGCGGGCATCAACGCCTGGCCCGCGGCGCGGAAGTTGTCGCGTTCGGCCAGGACGGTGCGCCGGCCATGGCGCTGGCACAGCAGGAAGGCCGGGCGCTCGTCCGTTTGGTGAGGGGCCGTGCGCGAGGGCGGCGGTGTAGATCGTTGTGCGATTGCCGGAACGGGGTGATAGAGATTCGGGGTGACGATGACACTCGAGTTCCCCGCTCTGCTGCGACTGATCGACGAGCGGTCGACCGCCTTCCGCGCCGCGGTCGCCGCCGCGTCCAGCCTCGACGCGCAGGTGCCGACCTGCCCGGAGTGGACGCTGTTCGATCTGGCGCAGCACATCGGCGAGGGGCGCCGAGACTGGGCCGCCACCGTCGCCGCAGGGCCCGCTGAGGCCAAGTCGGCGGCGGAGGGCGCCCCGGCTGTGCCTCGCGAGCGCCAGGCGCTGCTGGCCTGGCTGGCGGACTCGACGGAGCAACTGGTGGAGGCGTTGCGGAAGGCTGGCCCGGATCGCGGCTGCTGGACGTGGTGGGAGACATTGCAGTCGCCGCCGACCTGCGGTGCCGTGGCCCGGCACCAGCTCCAGCAGATGGCGGTGCACACCTACGACGCCCAGATCACCGTGGGTGCCCCGCAGCCGCTGCCGGCCGAGGTGGCGCTCGACGGTGTCGAGGAGTTCCTGTTCACCTGCGTCGCGACGACGAGTGCCTGGCCGCACCAGCCTGCCGCCATCGATTTCCACGCCTCCGAGGGCCGCTCCTGGCGCCTGTCGCTCTCCGCCGACGGCGCGCGGACCACCCGTCTCCCCGGGCCGGACGCCCTGCCGGCCACCGCTGACGGTCAGGAGGCGGACGTGGCCCACGCCTCCGCCCGGGGCACGGCCGGCGAACTGGTTCTCATGCTGTACAACCGCATCCCGTTCGACTCCCTGAAGCTCGACGGCGACCGTCGTCTCTTCGACCAGCTCAGCGCCTGGGACCCGGCCGAGTAGGACGTGACGATGCACCCTCCCGGGCATGCCTTTCGCCAACGACCCGCTCGCTGACGTCGTACATCCGGTCGATCACCTGCACGACGGTGTCGGCGGTGTCGGCCGCCACCGCCCGGCGCGGCACCGGCTGCGGGCGAGGGTACACGGCACAGGGGTTCACCTCCGCGCCGAGGTCCCGGCCGGCGCGGGGCACCCGGAAGCTGGGAGCCCGTGGTCGTGTGTGCGAGCGTTCCCGAGGTGGGGATGCGGCCGTCAGCCGGGGTGGGTGCCCGGCGCCGCCAGTATCCGTACGCGCTGCGAGGTCGTCCACGCCCATCACCGCCTCCCTCGGACGGGCACGATCGGAGGCGACGGTGCACGGGCCGCTCCATCCGCCTCCGGGTCTCCACCATGGCTTCGCATCCGCGCGCCGATCAGCCATCGAAGCGAAGGATCACCCGCCGTCGCCATCCGGAAAACGAAATCCCGGTCCGCGGGCCGGCTCAGGTGCGCAGGGCGCGGCTGGGCGGTCAGCCGTAGGTCTGCTGGTAGACGGCGGCGAAGTGGCCCGGGTGGAGGAAGCCCCAGCGGGCCGCCACGGCGGTGACGGTGGTGCCGTCACCCCAGGTGGCCCGCGCACAGCTGCTCGTGGGCGCGTTCCAGCCGGACGCGGCGCAGGTAGGCCATGGGGTGTGGTGCGGGTGTGGCGTCGGCACGGTCCAGGTGGTGCGGCTCGCTGAGCCAGGTCGTTCGTCGAGGTCGGTGCGCACCCCCCGGTGCGCCCGTACCACGATGAGGGCGGGGAAGGGGTCGGCGTGGTACTCGGTGGTCGCGGTGTGGTCGATGGTGTTGACGTACAGCGGGCCCAGCCCGAGCCGGGTGTGCCGGAACCGGTAGCCGGCGCGGCCGGCGCTCATCTTGACGGGAGCGCCGTACGTGGCGGCCAGGAACGCCGCGATGCGCTCGGGATCAGTGCTGTCGAACACGACCTGCAAGCGGCTCCACCTCGGTAGCGGTTCGCTTCCAGCTTGTCACGCCGGGACGCGGAAGACGACCATCCTGTTCGTGAACGGCCGCCGCCCCCGGTACAGGGCGGCGGCCGGGGGTTCAGCTCACGCGGTGGAACGGCAGCCCGATGTTCTCTCCCTGCAGCAGCCGGTCGATCGACTCCTCCATCACCTTGCTGTCGTTCAGGTGCGGGAACGGCTCCCCGGCGGGGACGTCCACGCCGAGGAAGCGGCACAGCGGCTCCCACCCTTCCCGCACGTCGAACACCAGCAGCCGCTCGGCCGGCAGGCTCTCCGTGACCGTGGCGACGTGCCGTTCGAAGGCCAGGAGGCTGTCCTTCTCATCCAGCGGCTCGCCGAAGGCCCGGTCGCTGCCCAGGCCCTCGCGGATCATGCGTTCGAGCAGCGGGCGGGTGGTGTTCATGCTCTCGACCAGCGGGGCCATCTCGGGTGCGAGCCTGTCGGCCTGTAAGCGGGCCGGGCCGTTGGCGATGAGCGCCTGCATGCTGGCCAGCCAGGCGTGCGGGTCGCGTACGGTGAGGACGACCTTGGCCTGCGGGTAGGCGTCGGCCAGCTCGCGCCAGAAGAACGAGGCCGGCCAGTCCACGGCCGAACGGAACCCCTCGAACACGTGGTCCCAGTCGGGCACCACGTCATGGTCGGCCAGGGGCGCCCACCGGCGGGCGCGGTCGGGGTCGGACCCGATGTCGAACATGTGATGGCAGGGCCCGAACCCCAGCCGCTCCAGCGCCGCCTTCATCGAGCTCGTCCCGGTGCGCGGGAAACCCGCGCCGATCACGGTCAGCATGGTGCTTGCTCCTCCATGGGTGTCGGATGCCCTTGATCATGGTGGCGTGATCACGGTCGTGACAATCCCCTTCCGCAGGCCCCGATCCGGGCTGCGCGCGCCACGAAATGATGGGCTACTCTCGTTTTTGTGACATGCGGTCAGTGCCGATCGTCCGGAGGATGACCATGAGCGATGCCGTCACGTTGCCCCTGCACATGCGGCGCAACGGATTCCACCCCGCCCCGGAGCTCGCCTCGATGCGCGACGAGGAGGGGGTCCGCCGGGTGCCCACCCCGTTCGGCATCGACGCCTGGCTCGTCAGCCGCTTCTCCGACGTGCGGGAGGTGCTCGGCGACGCCACCCGCTTCAGCAACGCCGCCGCCATGTCGTTCCGTCCGGTGAGCGACCAGCTCAGCGCGGAGCAGCGGGAACGGATGCGGGCCGGCAACCTGCTGGCCTTCGACCCGCCCGAGCACACCCGGCTGCGCCGCATCCTGACCCCCGAGTTCACCATGCGCCGCATGCGCCGGCTGGAGCCGCGCATCCACGAGATCGTCCAGGAGCACCTCGACGCGATGGAGCGCACCGGGCCGCCCGCCGACCTGGTCTCCGCCTTCGCGCTGCCGATCCCGTCCCTGGTCATCTGCGAGCTGCTCGGCGTCCCGTACGACGACCGCGCCGACTTCCAGCGGCGCTCGGGCAGGCTGCTCGACGTCTCGCTGCCGTTCGAGCAGCGCACGGCGGCCAGCCTGGAACAGCGCGCCTACATGACCGACCTCGTCAAGCGCGCCCAGGCCGACCCGGGCGAGGACATGCTCGGCATGCTGGTGCGCGAGCACGGCGACGACCTGTCCACCGACGAGCTGACCGGCATCGCCTCCCTGCTGCTGCTGGCCGGCCACGAGACCACCTCCAACATGCTCGGCCTGGGCACCCTGGCCCTGCTCCGCCACCCCGACCAGCTCGACCTGCTCAAAAAGGAGCCCGAGCGGATCGGCGCCACCGTCGAGGAGCTGCTGCGCTGGCTGACCATCGTCCACTCCGGCACCAGCAAGGTCACCACCACCGACGTCGAGCTGTCCGGCGTGCGCATCCCCGCCGGCGAGGTCGTGATGTGCGCGCTGCCCGCCGCCAACCGCGACCCGCACTTCATCTCCGAGCCCGACCGGCTCGACATCACCCGCGGTGACCTCGGCCACCTCGCCTTCGGCCACGGCGTGCACCACTGCCTCGGCGCGCCGCTGGCCAGGATGGAGATGCGGATCGCCTTCCCCGCGCTGTTCGAACGCTTACCCGGGCTGCGCGAGACCGGCACCGCGCCGAGCTTCCGCTCCTTCAACGTCGTCTACGGGCTGTCCTCCTTCGACGTCACCTGGTAACCGCCCGCCGCGGCGGCTGCTAGCGTTCACCGTGTGCACGAGCAGCGACAGCGAGCCGACGCGCTGCGCAACGCCGACAAGATCGTCCGGGCCGCGATCGCGATCCTGCGCGAACGCGGCCCCGAGGTCTCCCTGGAGGAGATCGCCCGGCACGCCGGCATCGGCAGCGCCACCGTCTACCGGCGCTTCGGCGACCGCGACGGCGTGATCAGAGCCGCCTTCGAGACGTACTTCGCCGAAGAGGTCGAGCCGCTGGTGGTGGCCGCCCGCGACGCCGCCGACCCAGGCCAGGCCCTGGCCGGGGCGCTGACGGCGGCGGTCGGCACGCTGGCCGCCCACCACGGGCTGCTCAAGGCCGCCCGGCAGGCGGGCGCCTCCACGGTCGACATCGCGGCCCGCTTCATGGGGCCGCTCGGCGCCGTCCTCGACCGGGCGCAGCGCGCCGGCCAGGTCCGGGCCGACCTCGTCGTACGAGACCTGGCCGCGATCGTCATCATGGCCCTGGCCACCGCCCACCCCGGCGACCCCGCCCACCACGACCCCCGCCGCTACCTGGCCCTGCTGCTGTCGAGCCTGCGGCCCTCGGGCGACACCCTGCCCCCGCCCTCCTCAGAAAACCTCCTGACCAAAGAGGCCGAGCACTGCCCACCGGCGTGACCTGATCTAGCAGGGGGTGAAGAACACCTTCTGCGTCCCCTCCAGCACACCCCACTGCCCAGCCGGCTGGCCGCACCCGAACCAGCGCTGACCGACGACCTGGTCGCCGCTGTAGTAGCTGAAGACGACGAGAAGGTCACCGCCCGGCGGCGGGGGCGGGATGGCGTGCGCCGGCGCCGCACCGGCCGTGAGCGCCGCCGCGGCCAGCACCGCCGCTAAAACCCCACGCTTGATGGTCATCGCAGGACCTCCTGGGATCGTCCTCGTGATCGGCCTTCACGGTAACTCCCGGCGATCATCGCCGCCAGAGCGGAAATCCCGCGCCCTCACCGGGTTACCTTCGAGGAGTACACAGGTGCCGGAACCAGGGGGCGCCGGTGTTCATCGGCGTGACTCCGGAGGCGTCATCATGTCGGAACGCAAGGCTGTGATGGGCACCGCGCTGGGCCCGATGGTGATCGCCGCGTGCGACCGGTACCTTCCCGCGGGCAACCGCATCACCGACGACGACCTGGCCCCGCGCCTGCCGGCTGGTCGTTCCCAAGGCTCGCGCGTACGAGCTGGACCTGGCCGGGAACATCGCCCGCAAGCACGCGCGCCTCAGCGACGTCTTCGGCCGGCTGCCCGACGGCCTGACCCTCGTCCCCATCGACTTCGACCGCGACGACCTCGCCGCCGCCCTGGCCGACGACGGCTTCCGGATCGAACGGCCCGCGATGTTCGTGGGGGAGGCCGTCACCCAGTACCTGAGCGAGGACGGCGTGCGGGCCACCCTGTCCTCCCTGTCCGGCGCCGCCCCCGGCAGCCGGCTCGTCTTCACCTACCTGCTCCAAGACTTCCTCGACGGCACCGAGCTGTACGGGGGCGGCCGCATGTACCGGCGTTTCGTCGCCGAACAACGGATCTTCCGTTTCGGGCTGCATCCGGGGGACGTCGCCGGGCTGCTCGCGCCGTACGGATGGATCGAGCGCGAGCAGGTCGGCACGGAGGACTACCTGGAGCGGTACGTCCGGCCGGCCGGAAGGGAGCGCGGCCTGGCCGCGCCGACGCCGGTCGAGCGGTTCGTCTACGCGGAGAAGACTTGAGCGGAGAAGGTCTGAGCGGAGAAGACTTGAGCGGAGAAGGTCTGAGCGGGGGAGGCGTGCGCGGGGGAGATCTGAGCGGGGGAGGCGTGCGCGGCCGCGCGTTCGTCGCCTGTGGAGGAGGCGGGCCGCTGGGCGCTGACCTGGTGTGTGGGTGCGGGCGGGCGGCTGGCAAGCTGGGCGCGTGCTCATGCGTACCGTGGTCCTGTATCTGTGTGCCGCCGCCGTGGTCGCGCCCGGCGCGCAACTGCTGACGGCCATGGCCGTGCCGCCCGGCGAGGCCGGCGAGCGGTCCCCGCGCGCCCTGCTGCGGGCGTGGCGGCGGCCGGTTCCCGTCGTCGCGGCGGCGCTGGTCGCGCTGATGGTGGTGCTGGCGGTGGTGCAGACGTTGTTCCCGGACGTCGTCGGCCTGCTGGAGCGGCATCCCGGCGGCGAGTGGTGGCGGGCGTTGACGGCGCTGCTCGTGCAGTCGTCCGGCTGGTTCCAGCTCGCGTTCAACCTGGCCGCCCTGATCGCCGTCGCCCCGATCGCCGAGCGGCGGCTCGGCGGGTGGCGGACCGCGCTCGTGTACGTGGTCAGCGGGGTGAGCGCGCAGGCGGTCAGCCTGGCGGCGTGGAGCCCGGAGGGGGCGGGCAACTCGGTCGCCATCTGCGGGCTCGTCGGCGCGCTGGCCGCCCACTACGCGCTACGCGGCCCCGACCGGGCCCTGCGGCTGCTCGCGCTGCTCATTCCGGTCGCCGGCGTCGTGTTGTGCCTGCTCACCAACAATCACGGGGTGGGCGTGGTGGTGGGCACGCTCCTGGGCGCGGGGCTGACCCTGTTCTGACCGGGCCGGCCGCCGCTGGGCGAGATGCGGCCCTGGGCCGGCTGCGCGCTGACAGCACAGCCGGCCCAGGGCCCGCCCGGGTCGCGTCCCTCCCCTCCTCGGGACGCGTCCCCTCATCCGGTCGTGTTCAGGAAGGGCCTGACGTGCCGGCCGGAGAGCAGGAACACCCGCAGGCCCGCCGGGTCGTCCTGGCCCCTGTCCAGGACGGCCGCGGAGCCGGGGATTGCGCTCGGCCATGGCGAGCTCGGAAGGCGAGGGCGAGCCCCGGCGCGGTTCGCAGCGCCAGGGCGCGGGGGACGTTGCGCGGTGGCCCGGCGGACAGGACGTTCAGCCGCGTACCCGCAGTGACGGCGCGACCAGGGCGATGCAGGCGAGCGTGACCGCGATGCCGGCCCCCGCCGCCGCCATCGCCGCGGCCGGGACCCCGTCGGCGAAGAACGCCGGCACGGCGGTCAGCCCCGACAGCAGCCGGGAGACGACCACGGCGACCACCCCGGCCCGGCTGCCGCGCCAGGCGAACACGACGCCGACCAGGGTGATCAGCCCGAGGACCGCCCCGGCGACGGCCACCGCGAACGGCGGGTGCTCGCCGTCACCGAGCGGCAGCGTGACGACGTCGACGACGCCGAGCAGGCCGGCGAGAACCAGGCCGGTGACGAGCAGACGGGAGCGTTTCATGACTTTCCTCCTCGGTTCGTTGCCTGCTCGCAGTCTCGGCCGCGCCACCCGGCGGGCGGATCCGGGCGGGCACGGGACCGGCCTCCGTGCCGGCACGGGACCGGCCTCCGTGCCGGCACGGGATCGATCTCCGTGCTGGCACGTATTCATCCGGCGCGGCCCGGGTCCTACCGTGGAGGCGTGGCCATCCCGCGTCTGCTCGCGTTCGTTCTGGCGCCCCTGATCGGCGCCCTGGCCGCCGCCGGGGTGGTGCTGGCCGTGATCGCCGGGGACGCGGGTGCGACGACCGCGTTCGTGGCCGGCGCGATCCTGGCGCTGCCCTCGGTGGCGCTCGGCATGGTGGTCGCCGTCCGGCGGCCGGGCAGCGCGGTCGGGCCGCTGCTCATGCTGGTCGGCGCGACGGCGGTGTGGGTCACGGTCGGCGACCTGTACTTCGCGGCCATCGCCCGCCGCCCGGGGCTGCCGCTCGCCGAGCTGTACGTGGCGTTGTCGCAGGGCGACTGGATGTTCCTGTACGTGCCCGCCGCGCTGCTCATGCTGGTCTTCCCCGACGGGCGGCTGCCGGGGCGGCGCTGGCGGTGGGTGGTCGCCGGGCTGCTGATCGTCCCCGCGCTGTTCGTCCTGTTCGGGGTGTTCGACCCGGACTCCTACCGGCAGCCGTTCGCGTCGATGCCGCACCTGTTCGCGCTTCCGCCGGCGTACGGGGCGGCGGTGCGGGTGGCGGGGCTGTCGCTGCTGCCGGTCTTCCTCGGCCTGCTGGTCGCCTCCGCCGCCGCGGTGGTGCTGCGCTACCGGCGTACCAGCGAGGAGGTGAAGCGGGCGCAGCTCAAGTGGCTCGCGCTCGGCGCGGCCGCCCTGCCGTTGACGCTGCTGCTGTGCTGGGCGAGCTACCTGTTCATCGGCGGGCCCGACCTCGCGCTCGCCGGCCTGGCGGTGACCGCCCTGACGATCCCCGTGGCGACGACGATCGCGGTGCTGCGGCACGACCTCTACGACATCGACCGCGCGATCAGCGCCGCCGTCACCTACGGCCTGGTGACGGCGATCCTGCTCGGCTTCTACACGGCCGCCTCGTTCCTGGTGGGCCTCGGCGCCGGCCGCGGCTCGCCCGTCGCCGCCGCCGCGGGCACGGCCATCTGCGCCGCCGCGCTGTCCCCGCTGCGGGTACGGCTGCAACGCCAGGTCGACCGCCGCCTCTACCCGCAGCGGCAGGCCGTGCTGGGCGCCATCGAGGAGCTGCGCGACCGTACGCACGCCGGCCTGGCGCAGCCCGAGGAGCTGGAGTCCGCACTGCGCGCCGCGCTGCGCGACCCGGAGCTGCGGGTCGGCTACCTGCTGCCCGGAACGTCCCACCTGGTCGACGCGAGCGGCACCCCACTCCGGCCCGCCGACGCCCACCGCACCCCGGTACGGCTCGGCGGCCACACCATCGGCGCCATCGTGCGCGGCTCCACCGGCACCCGCGAGCTGCTGCGCGAGGCCGCCGACGCCGGCGCGCTGCTCATCGAGGTCGTCCGGCTGCGCATCGAGGTCAGCCGCGCCCTGGACGAGACCGAGGCCAGCCGCGCCCGCCTGCTGCACGCCGGCTACGAGGAACGGCGGCGGCTCGAACGCGACCTGCACGACGGCGCGCAGCAGCGCCTGGTCTCCCTCGGCATGGCGATCCGGCTGGCGCAACGCCACCTGCACGACGGCACCGCCGACGTCGGCGACCTGCTCGACCGGTGCATGGCGGAGCTGGCCGCCGCCGTCACCGAGCTGCGCCAGATCGCGCACGGCCTGCGGCCCAGCAGCCTCGACGACGGGCTCGGCAACGCGCTGGTCATGCTGGCCCGCAAGGTGCCGGTGCCCGTGACGCTCGACGTCGCCGCCGACGACCTGCCCGAGGACGTCGCGATGACCGCCTACTACGTCGCCAGCGAGGCCATGACCAACGCCGTCAAGCACGCCGGGCCGGCCGCGATCGGGGTGCACGTCGCCCGGGCCGGCGACCGGGTGACCGTGCGGGTCAGCGACGACGGGCCGGGCGGCGCCGAGATCCGCCCGGGCACCGGCCTGGCGGGCCTGGCCGACCGCGTCCAGGCGGCCGGCGGCGCGTTACGCCTGCGCAGCCCGGCCGGCGGAGGCACCCTGGTGGAGGCGGAGCTGCCATGCGCGTCATGAACGGTGGAGGCGGAGCTGCCGTGCGCGTCATGAACGGTGGGGACGAGCTGCCATGCGCGTCGTGATCGGTGAGGACTCCGCCCTGTTCCGGGAGGGGCTGGCCCGCCTGCTCGCCGACGCCGGCCACGACGTGGTGGCCAAGGCCCAGGACGCCCCCGGCCTGATCGCCGCCGTCGACGCCGCGAACCCGGACCTGGTCATCATCGACATCCGCATGCCGCCCGACCTCACCGACGACGGCGCCCGCGCCGCCCGCCGCATCAGGGACGCGCACCCGTCGCTCGGCATCGTCCTGCTGTCCCAGCACGTCGAGACCCGCCACTCCGTGGACCTGGTCTCCCGGGGCCGGTTCGGCTACATGCTGAAGGACCGCGTCTTCGACGTCGAGGACTTCTTCGACGCGCTGCAACGCGTGGCCGCCGGGGGCTCCGCCCTCGACCCCGAGGTGGTCTCCCGCCTCATCGACACCCGCCGCGCCCCCGACCCGCTGGCCGCGCTGAGCGCCCGGGAGCGCGAGGTGCTGGCGCTGATGGCGGAGGGCCGCACGAACGTCGGCATCGCCCGCCGCCTGTGGCTCACCGACCGCACCGTGGAGACCCACGTCAGCTCCATCCTCGCCAAGCTCGGCCTGGCCACCTCCGAGGAGGACCACCGCCGCGTCCAGGCCGTCCTCCTCTACCTCAACCACCCATGACGCGATGGCTCCCATGGGCGGGCGATCGAGAAGGGGAGCGAAGGCGGCCGGTCCACGGCCAGGCGCGGGCCATCGACGGCGGCGCCCACATGCGCGCACGACCAGGATGCCGTCGCCGGCTGCCACGGATCGCGTACGGTGTTTTGTGATCACGCGCAGCTCATGGCAGGCTCATGCCGCATGATCGACGCATACGTGAAGGACCACCTGCACGGGAGGTTGCGGCGGGACCGCAAGGTGCTGCTGTGGAAGCTCGACGGCTTGTCCGACTACGACGCCCGCCGACCTTTGACGGCGACCGGGACCAACCTCCTCGGCCTGGTCAAACACGTGGCCACCGTCGAGGCCAGGTACTTCGGCGAGGTTTTCGGCCGTCCTTCCCCGGAGCCGCTGCCCCGGTGGCAGGATTCCGACGGCGGCGATCTGTGGGCGGCGCAGGACGAGACCCGCGACCAGATCGTCGGCTTCTACCGGCGCACGTGGGAGCACTCGGACGCGACGATCGACGCGCTTGCCCTCGACGCCCCCGGCCACGTGCCGTGGTGGCCGGAGCCTCATGCCGGCACGAACCTGTTCGCCGTCATGGTCCACGTCCTCGGCGAGTCCATCCGGCACGCCGGGCACGCCGACATCCTGCGCGAGGGCCTCGACGGCCGGACCGGGCTGCGTCCCGAACACGAGACGCGGATCGACGAGGAGGCCCGCGCGGCCTACCGCGCCAAGATCGAGCAGGCCGCCCGGTCGGCCTCGAACGGTGGGGGAGCGCCTTGAGCGGCCGGGCGCGATGAGCGCCCCGAGCCGGTCGTTCGTCATCTCCATGGACGCCGGCGCGTCGCCCGCGGACGAAGGTGATCGCCCGCGGTCCTGAGGGCAGGGGCGCTAGCATCACGGCATGATCGAGCTGGACGTCGAGGTGGCCGCCGGCCGCACGCTGCACGTGTACGACACCGCCCCGGCGGGCGGCGACCTGCTGCCGGTCCTGTGGCATCACGGCACCCCCAACCTGGGGGCGCCTCCCGAGCCGCTGTTCGCCGCGGCCGACAGGCTGGGGATGCGCTGGGTGTCGTTCGACCGGCCCGGCTATGGCCGCTCCGACGTCGCGCCGGGGCGCACCGTCGCCTCGGTCGCCGCCGACACGGCGGCCGTCGCGGACGCGCTCGGCCTCGGCCGGTTCGCCGTCGTGGGCTACTCCGGCGGCGGGACGTACGCGCTGGGGTGCGCCGCCGTCCTGGGTGATCGCGTGCGGGCGGTGGTGAGCTTGGCCGGCATCGCCCCGTACGGCGCCGACGGGCTGGACTGGTTCGCCGGGATGGTCCCGTCCGGGGTGGCCGCCCTGGGAACGGCGGCGGCCGGCCGCGAGGTGCGCACGGCGCTGCACGAGTCGAACTTCGCCTACGACTGCGAGTTCACCCCGGTCGACCTGGCCTTCTTCGAGGGGCCGTGGGGCTGGCTGGGGAAGGTGAGCGAGCCGGCCCTGGCCGCCGGCCCCTACGGCCAGATCGACGACGACGTCTCCTACACGCACGCCTGGGGCTGCGACCCGCGCGCCATCGACGTCCCCGTCCTGCTCCTGCACGGCACCGCCGACCGGATCATCCCCGCCTCGCACGGGGCCTGGCTGGCGGCCCACTGCCCCACCGCCGAGCTGCGGTTGCGCGCGGACGACAGCCACTTCACCATCACCGGTCACGCGGAAGAGGGCCTGGACTGGCTCCGCAGGCACATCTGAACCAGGAAGACAGCACCATGATCAAGGCACTGAACGAGATCGAAGTCATCACCCTCTTCGTCGATGACTTCGCCGCCGCCCACGCGTTCTACACCGGCGTCTTCGGCCTGGAGGTCGTCCACCAGGACGACGAGTCGGCCGTCGTCCGCCTCGGCTCGATCATGCTCAACCTGTTGCGGCGCGAGCAGGCGCCCGAGCTGGTCGAGCCGGCCCCGGTGGGCGGCGCCGGGTCCGGCGCGCGGGCGCTGTTCACGATCCGGGTGGCGGACGTGGACGCCGTCTGCGCCGAGCTGGAGCAGCACGGAGTACGCCTGCTCAACGGCCCGATCGACCGCCCGTGGGGACGGCGCACGGCCGCGTTCGCCGACCCCGACGGCAACGTCTGGGAGGTCGCCCAGATCATCGAGGGCAGCTAGTGGCGCCGCGGGCGGGCCAGGAACTCGTCCCCTTCATTATCCGCGTCCCCGGCAGCGCCCTGGCCGACCTGCGCGAACGCCTGGCCAAGACGCGCTGGGCGCCCGAGCCGGACGGCGCGGCCGACGCCTACGGCGTTCCCCGAGCCCGCGTGCAGCAGTTGGCGGAGCACTGGCGCGACGCCTACGACTGGCGCGTCTGGGAGGAGCGGCTCAACCGGTACCCGCAGTTCACCACGACGATCGACGGCACGCGGGTGCACTTCCTGCACGTCCGCTCGCCGGAGCCGCACGCGCTGCCGCTGATCTGCACCCATGGCTGGCCGGGCTCGGTGGCGGAGTTCCTGGACGTGATCGGCCCGCTGACCGATCCGCGGGCGCACGGCCTGTCCCCCGAGGTGGCGTTCCACCTGGTGATTCCGGCCCTGCCCGGTTTCGCCTGGTCCGGCCCCACCCCCGACACCGGCTGGGGGCCGCGCCGCATCGCCCGCGCGTGGGCGACCCTGATGCGGCGCCTCGGCTACCGCCGCTACGGCGCGGCCGGCAACGACTGGGGCTCGCACATCTCGCCCGAGCTGGGCCGGATCGCGCCCGAGGCCGTCGCCGGGGTGCACGTGACCCAGCTGTTCTCCCTGCCCGAGGGCGAGTGGCTGTCGTACCCGCCGAGCGTCGAGCCCGACCTCGGCGAGCTGACCCCGGATGACCGGGCGGCCCTGGACGGGCTGCGCCACCTGCAGCGGCACTCCGGCTCCTACGCGCACGTCCACGGCCGGCAGCCGCACACGCTCGCCTTCGCGCTCACCGACTCGCCCGTCGGGCTGCTCGCCTGGAACAGCCAGGCCATGGGCGACCTCGACGCCGACACCCTGCTCACCCACGTCACGATCTACTGGCTGACCGGCACGGCCGCCTCCGCCATGCGCATCTACGCCGAGTACGAGCGGCAGCCACCGGCCGCCGGGCCGACCACCACGCCCCTGGCCCTGGCCCAGTTCCCGCACGACATCCAGGCCATCAGGGTGTGCGCGCAGCGCGACCACGCCGCCATCGTGTCCTGGAACACCTACGACCGGGGCGGCCACTACGCCGCCCACCAGGCGCCCGACCTCCTCGTCCACGACCTCCGCGCGTTCTTCGCGAACCTGATCCCCGGGCGGCCCGGAACCGCGGGGTGACGCGGCTCGCCGCCGCGGTCACTCGCCGTCCGGTGCGGGCTCGGCGTCCCCGTTCGCTTCGCTGCTGCCCGGCTCGATGATCCCCCTGACGCGGCGGCCGGCCGCCGCACCGGTCCTGAGCTGCGGGTCCTCCGGCTGCGGGCGGTCGAAGGTGGGGCGGGCCTCCTTCCAGTGGCCGCGGGTGAAGTCCGGCACCTTGACGGGGCGCAGCCGTCCGGCCGTCAGCGACTCGTGGCTGAGCGGGATCACCGAGCACCACGCCGCCGAGTCGTAGACGTCGATGTCGGGCGTCATGCCGAGCCGCATCAGCTGCACGAGGCGGAAGATGGACACGAAGTCGCCGCCGCCGTGCCCGCCGTACTGGTCGGCCAGCCGTTCCAGCAACGGCCACAACCAGTGGTCGTACTGCTGGCGGATGGCGTTGTAGGCGCTGCCGGTGCGCCACGTGTGGTCGTCGTGGCCGAGCGATTCGAGGTAGACCCGGGCGTTGTCGAGCTCGATCGACCCCCGCGTGCCGGTGAGCGTGGTCTCCCTGGTGTACGGGTGAGGGGAGTTCACGTCGTGCTCGACCCGGATGAACCGGCCGCGGACGGTGGTGACGAAGCAGGTGTGCCGGTCACCCGAGATGTACGGCTTGTCCTGCCAGGACGAGTGATCCGGGGTCACCCGCGGATCCTCCTCACGGAACAGCGCCAGCGCCTTGGGCAGGGAGGCCACGGCGACCAGCTCGTCGAAGCGGTCGCCGCGGTTGATGCCCATGGCGGCCGAGACCGGCCCCAGGCCGTGCATCGGGTAGTGCAGGGCGTTCATCCGCGTCTGCCAGCGCCGCCGCCAGTACTCCGGGTGGTAGGCGCCGCCGAACAGGTACGGCCAGCGCAGGTCGTGGACGTAACCGCCGGAGCCGTGCTGCAGGTCGCCGAAGAGCCCCGCCTGGACCATCCCGAACATCTGCAGCTCGGGACGGAAGTAGTTGACGTTCTCCAGCAGCATGCAGTGCTTGCGGGTGCGCTCGGACGTGCGTACCAGGCTCCAGATCTCATCCAGGTGCGGGGAGATCGGCAGCTCGACCGCGACGTGCTTGCCGTGCTCCATGGCCGCCCTGGCCTGCGGGTAGTGCCACTCCCACGGGGTGGCGACGTAGATCAGGTCGATGTCGTCGCGCTGGACGAGCTTGAGGAAGTCCTGCTCGCCCGCGGAGTAGCCGACCGGCTCGACGTCCTGGAAGCCCTGCTGCATGATGCGGGCGATGGTGCGGCTGACCCGTTCGGGACGGATGTCGCACACGGCGGTGACCGTGGCGACGGCGCCCCAGCGCACGTCCTGGCTCCCGCCCCGGTTGCCGAGGCCGATGAGGCCGACCCGGACCTTCTCGAAACCCTCGAACGGCACGTTCACCATGCTGCGCTCACCCTGGGCGCGCGGCGGCTCCCACGAGGCCGAGGCGGCGGCGCCGGTGGCGATGCCGCCGACGCCCGTGGCGGCGCCGAGCGAGACGCCGGACCTCAGCAGGTCACGGCGTGAGGGGACATAACGGGGCGAAGAGGCCACTGCGATCACTTCCTGCTCGGTGGACGGTGATGGTGCATGGCGCTTTCCCCCCGTGTAGTGGGGAGTATCGATCGTCCGCCGCCGCGGGGCAAGACAGGCACCGCGGGACGGTCGGCGGTCGCGGCCCCGGCCGCACGTCTTGCTGATCATGTGCGGGCCGGGGGCGGCGGGATCAGGGATCGAGGTCGACGACGCCCTTGCCACTGGCGATGTCGAGCGGGACGGAGACCTGGTCGTGCACGATCAGCCACGTGCCGTCGATCTTCCGCAGGCAGTACGTGACCCTCACCCACATGCCGCTCATCGCCGCCCCGTTCTTCAGCGTGCCGCTGAGCCGCCCGAAGGCATGCCCGAACGCCACGTCGCCGCCGACGGTGAGCGTCAGGTCGCGAACCTCATAGTTCACCTGCTCGAAGGACGTGAACACCGGCGCCCAGTTCTTGAGCTTGGCGTCGATCCCCACGTGCTGGAGCGGCGGCTCGATGTCGAACGACACGATGTCTGTGGCGTAGAGCCGCTTCAGAGTCTCGGGATCCTTGTTCCGGAGCCCTTCGACGATGGTGCCGATCACCTGGCGGATCTCGGCTTCATCCCTCTCTCGTTGCGTAGGCATCGCTACCCCGGCCTTTCCTGTTCCCGTGGAAACTCGGCTTCTCACACCCCTGACGCTATGGCTTGGAAGTTATCCTGTCCAAGATCAATATTGCTATGACGTTATGCTCCGGACGTCATGACGGACCGTCGCCGGCTCGCCTTCAGCGCGTCGGGAAGGCGCGCGACCAGGTGTTCGGCGGCTCCCGTTCACCGCCCCGTCCGGCCTTCGGAGGCCCGCCGTCACACTGGCCTATCCGACGGGCACGCCGACCCGCGCGGACTCGAGTGCGCGACGAAGTGCGGCGAGTGCCGCGCCCACGGCGTCGACCTGGCCGGCGGAGATGGCGGGGCCGAGCAACTCGCCGAGGTGTTCGTGGAAGGTTCGTTCGGCCTCGGCGACCAGCGCGGCCCCATCGGTGGTCAGGCTGATCAGGGACGAGCGCCGGTCGGCGGGGTTCGGGAGCCGGGCGGCCCATCCGCGCGCTTCGAGCCGGTCGACGCCCTTACTGATCGCGCCGATCCCGGCGGCGAAGTTCGTCGCGATGTCGGCGACGCGTGAGCGCGGGTGGTCGCGAAGGTAGCGCAGGAGCTCGAACTGGGAGGCGACGATCCCGTGCTCGGCGCGCAGTTTCTCCCCTACGGCGTTGTAGAGGCGGGTCTCGCAGCGGACCAGGTCGTCGAAGAAACGGGCGAGCCCCGCGCCCGGGTAAGTAGATGCCACGGCATATAGTCTAGATGAAACATGCCGCGGCATGCAGTTGCCACTCGAACCACAAGGCGGCCACATGAGCAGGGACCAACGACACGCACTGGACACGATGGTGCGCAAGGCGCCGCAACCGTCCGGACCGGTGCCGGTCGAACGCATGCGGGAGGGCTTCGCCGCGTTCATGGCGGCGTTCCCGCCCCCGGACGGCGTGCGGCGGACGCCGGCCGAGCTGGCCGGCCGCCCAGCGCTCCTCGTCGAACCGGAGAGTGAGGCCCGGCCAGGGACCATCCTGTACTTCCACGGCGGCTCGTTCTCGCTCGGGTCGCCGGAGACCGCGATGGTCGTCACCGCGAACCTGGTCAGGCGCACCCGCGTGCGGGCGATCTCGCTGGACTACCGGCTCGCTCCCGAGCACCCGTTTCCTGCCGCGATCGAGGACGGCGTCGCCGCGTTCCGCGGCCTGCTGGAGCGCGGCATCGACCCGGCGTCCATCGTGTTCGCCGGCGACTCCGCCGGTGGCGGGCTCACCGTGACGACGTGCCTGGCCGCCCGGGACGCGGGGTTGCCGATGCCCGCGGCGATCGCGGCGTTCTCACCCGGGCTCGATCACACGCGTTCCGGCACGACGATGACCACGAAGGAAGGCATCGACCCGTTCTTCACCAGGCAGGGCCTGGGCCGCACCGGCGAGATGTATCTCGCCGGTCAGGACCCGGACCAGCCGCTGCTCGCCCCCGCCGTCCACGCGGACCTGACCGGCTTCCCGCCGATCCTGCTCCAGGCCGGCACGAACGAACTGCTCCTCGACGACTCCGTACGGCTGGCCGAACGCGCACGCGAGGCGGACGTCGACGTGATCCTCGACATCACCGCCGGAGTGCCGCACGTGTTCCAGGCCTTCGTCGGAACGCTCGACGAGGCCGGCCAGGCACTCGACCGAGCAGCCCTGTTCCTCACCCAGCACCTCGACGCTCACTGACACCGGCACGAGCGCGATCGCCGCAGCCCACCTGACCATCTGCATGGAGGGCGGCAGGGCGTGAGCACCGACGAAGCCTAGCCGGCGAACCTCACCTCGGGATATTGGGCGGACGGCTTGTCCAGCAGGGGCTGGGGCTTGCCGGTGAGGTGGCGGGTGAAGAAGGCGGCGACGTAGGTGCGGGTGATCTCCACGGAGCGGGCTCCGGTCAGGGCGAAGCCGAGGTCGATGCCGAGTTGCTCGGCCAGCAGCGGGACGTCGGTGAAGGACGCGTGCTCCGCGCCGGTCACCACCAGCCACCGCTTCCAGCCGGTCAGCTGCTTCCAGTCGCGTCCCCAGCTCCCGTCCTTGCCGCCGGGGCCGTGCATCGTCGGCGATCCCATGAACAGGAACGGCCGGGCCAGGCCGCGCTCGGGGATCGGGGCGAAGGTGGTGCCGTCCAGGTTGACCCCGGCGCGGATGCGCTTGTCGCCCACCATGGCCGCGATGCTGCTCGCGCCGCCGACGGACTGGCCGGCCATCCCGATGCGCGACCGGTCGATCAGCGCGGCTCCCCGCCATTTCGGCTTCGCGCCGGTGAGCTGGTCGAGGACGAAGGAGACGTCCGCCGCGCGGCTGCGGACCACCTGCTGCCCGAAGTCCGGGTCCTTGTTCTCGCAGGCGACGCACGTGGTGACCCGCCCGTCGGGGAAGGCGGTGGCGACGCTCTCGTACGTGTGGTCGATCCCGACCACCACGTTGCCCCTGCTGGCCAGGTCCTCCGCCAGGCTGGTGAGCGAGCTGCGCGGGGAGCCGAGGCCGGGGGAGAGCACCACCAGGGGCAGGCTACGGTCGCGGCCCGCGGGCACGGCGTCGGTGAAGGCGTTGGTCCGCACCTTGCTCAGCGTGTCCGGCGCGACGGGCAGCTCCGCGTCCTTGATCAGCAGCTCGGACTCCTTCGGCGTCACGTACGGAGCCTGGTGCCTGCCACGCGTCCCGGCCGCCGGGTACCACAGGGAGACCATCAGCTCCCTCGCCTTCGCCGCCGGGACCCACGGGTCGCTGCGGGAGGCGTCCTTCAGGTGGAGGGAGGTGACGCCGACCGCGCGGGAGCCCGTCGGCGCGGGCAGCCGCGGTGCCGCCGGCACCGCGGCGGCGGCGGGAAGGGGGGCCACGAGGGTGAGCAGCCCGGCCAGGGTGAGGGCCGTCGTTCTCGCAAGATGCATCAGCGTGTTCGCCTTTTCTCGGGAGGCCGCGGTCGTCCGCGGACGGGACGACGCTAGGCGCGGTCACGCGGCGGGCGCGTCGGCCGTCGTACCGAATCCGGGTAGTTCCCAGGAACGATTCGGGCCCGGGGTCATCCCTGCGATGTAGTCCCGGCGGACGATGCCCCCGTCATCGGGACGGATGCGTGGCCGGTCGCGCAGCCGTGACAATGTCCCGATGGCGGTGGAACGAAGGTGGCGGATGTGGCGGCAGTACGCGCGGGAGGTGTTGCGTCCGGAGGAGGCGCGCGCCCGGCCGTCACGCGGGGCGCTGGTGGCCGACCTGGTGCTCGCGCTGCTGCTGACCGTGCTCGCCGTGGCCGCGGTGGCCGATCTGCACGACGCCTCCACCGAGAGGCGGCAGGAGCCGGCGGCCGTGTCCCTGCGGCTGCGCCCCGATCCCCCCGCCCGGCCGGTGACCCCGGGCCCTGCTCCGAGCCCGCGGGCCCGCTCTGAGCAGGGTCCGCACCCGCTGCTGGTGGTCCTGACCGCGTTGCCGCTGGCGGTGCGGCGCCGGTACCCGCTGGCCGTGTTCTGGACGGTCGTGCTCGCCGCGCTGGCCACCCACGAGGCCGCGACGTGGATCACCGTGCTCGCCTGCGCCGTGGCCGCCTACGGCGCGCTCGCCTACAGCCGTCACCGGCTGGCGGCGGCGGGCGGGCTGGCGGCTGCGGCGGTGCTGGCCGGCGTGGTCTTCCAGGACGTCGTCCCCGCGCTGCCGTCCTGGCTGGGCCCCATCGTCGTGCTGGCGGGGGCGGGAGTGCTGGCGGGCGCCGTCCGCTTCTGGCAGGGACGGCTCCGGGCCGGCCGGGATCGCATCGACGCGCTCCAGCGAGCCCAGGCGCAGGCCACGCGCGCGGCCGTCGACGAGGAGCGCGCCAGGATCGCCGCCGAACTGCACGACATCGTGACCCACAACGTGAGCGTGATGGTGATCCAGGCCGGGGCGGCGCGCAAGGTCATGGACGCCGAGCCCGCGGAGTCGAAGCGGGCCCTGCTCGCGATCGAGGCGGGCGGCCGGGCGGCCATGTCCGAGCTCCGTCACGTCATGGGCCTGCTGGCCACCGAGAACGAGGCCATGGCGAAGAACGCGGTCACCGAGAGCGCGCCGCCCGGCCCGCAACCCGGGCTCGATCAGCTCGACGCCCTGGTCACCCGGGTCCGGGCCGCCGGGATCCCGGTCGACGTGGAGCTGTCGTTGCCGCCCGGCCCGCTGCCGGCCGGGGTCGACCTGGCCGCCTACCGCGTGGTCCAGGAGGCCCTGACGAACACGATCAAGCACGCGGCGGGCGCGGCGGCGTCCGTCTCGATCCGCCACGAGGACGACTGGCTGGAGATCGAGGTCACCGACACCGGCGGCACACGGCGCGGCCCGTCGCAGACAGGCGGGCGCGGGCTGATCGGACTGCGCGAACGGCTGTCCGTCTACGGCGGCACCCTGAACGCGGACCACACTCCTACGGGGGGCTACCGGATCTTGGCCCGCGTACCGTGGCGCGCCTCATGAGCCACTCTCTCCGCGTGCGCGCCGCCGTCGGCGGGCGCGGGGAGCGTGGCCAGGATTCTCGCCTCACCCTGAGGGCTGACGGCAGCCACCTGGCGGGCGGCGGCGAAGGTGACGACAGCGGTGCCGTCGGGCTCCAGCACGATGTTCTCCGGCGTCTGCCCGTGCGCCAGGTCGAAGTGCGCGGCTATCCGGGGCCGGGCAGCGGTGGTGTCGCCGCCGAGGCCAACGTCACGCTGAACACTGTGTACTCCAGCGTCGGCGGCAAGCTCGCCCTGATCCTGGCCTGGCCAGGCACAGCGCCGACGATGAGCAGATGGGCCGCACCCGGCGCCAGGCGCTGGCGAGCGGCGACGGGCGCGAGATCGTGCGCCTGACGGCCGCGGGCACGAGCGAGGTGATCGAGCGGCACGCCAAGACGCTCACGGCGCTGATGGACGCCCGCAACTCCGGCACCGACGTGGCCAAGGCCGCCGACTACGAGCTGGAGCACTACCGGGGCCTCCTGCACGTGGAGCACCATGAAAGAGCTGGGCCGGCCCTCCTCCCAGACGGCGGCATGGCTCGAAGCCCAGGTGGCAGCGGCCCTCCTGACACCTCGCCCCCGCTCTCACCGGCCTGACCGTGCACCCGCGGGCACCTCGCCCTCGGAGGGATTGCCGACGTACCGCCACGTGAGCCCTCGAAGCGCCGCCTTGGCGTGCTTGCCCGCGCCGAGATCCCGGCTTGCGGTGCGTGCGACGTCGAACGTCCCGGGGGTGTCATGGACCTTTCAGTGTCGCGGAGGCATGCCCCGTTCAGGCTCCGGGCGCGGCGACGGCGTCAGCAGGCAGGCGGTGGGTGAGCCGGAGCAGCGTGAGCCCGGCCAGCCCCACGAGGACCGCCAGCGCCAGCCAGAGCAGCGGCGGCGCCGCGCCCAGCAGCGCGGCGAAGCCGGCCGGCGCCAGGACCGCCGCCACCGCCCACGTCTGCTGGTAGATCGCCAGGTAGCGGCCCCGCAGAGCCGGCGGCGCGGCGGCGGCCGCGAGCGCCCAGCTCGGCACGGTGTGCAGCAGCTCGCCGAGCGTGAGGACCAGCGTGGCCGCGAGCAGCCCTCCGACGCGGGCCGGCCCGGCGGGCAGCACCGCCGTCGCGGCGTAGGCGGCGCACGCCAGCATCATGACCAGGCCGCTCAACGCCATAGCGCGGGTGCGGCGGGAGTGACGCTGCCAGCGCCGCACCGGAACCTGCCCCGCCGCCACCAGCACGGTGTTGATCGCGTACAGGACGCCCAGCAGCGCGGGCGGCACGTCGAGCACGGTGACCGCGTACACCGGCAGCGCGACCGGGAGAACCATGTGGATCAGGGTGTACGCCTGCTCCGCCGCCACCAGCGTGACGAAGGGCCGATCGGCGAGCACCTGCCGGTAGCCGACCGGCTGCCGCGACGGCACGGCCGGAGCCGGTCGTCCGGATCGGAGCAGGCACAGGGCGGCCACGGTGAAACTCGCCGCGTTCAGCAGCGCCACGACCGCGAACCCCGTCACCCCGGCGAGGGAGATCACCCCCGCCGACAGCAGCCCGCCCAAGCCGAAGGCGACGTTCCTGGCGGTCGCGACCAGCGTGTACAGGCGGTCCCTGACCGCGCCGTCCGCCAGCGCGGACACGTAGCCGCCGGAGGCCGGATAGTACGCACGGTCGCCGACCGCGACCAGCGCGGCGACGACGATCAGCGCCGCGATCCCGTCCACGAAGGGATACGCCGCGAACGCCAGCGCCCGCAGCAGGTAGGTGCCCACCAGCACGCGGCGGGCGTCGAACCGGTCGATGAGGATCCCGGCCACCGGATTGGCCGCCAGCCCCACGACCGCCGCCACGGTCACCCCGAGCCCGACGGCCGTCATGGGCAGCCCGGTCACCTCGTGGATGAACAGCAAGGTCAAAGGTACGTACAGGCCGCTGCCGAGCGCGTCCACGAACATCCCGGCCAGGAAGGGACGCACGCCGGCGAGACCGGTGAGAGAAGGGGAAACCATGTGAGCAGTGTCGTCACGCGCTGCCGGGACGGCATCGGCCGCGGGTCCCGGGGGGCTCCGTCCATGGTCCTAGGTCCTGGGCCCGGTCGGGCCGCGCCGGAAAAGAGCCGAAGGAAGTCGCGCGATGACCGGCCGGTTTCCTGCGCCGGTGGTGTCCATCCGGACGGCGAGGCGTTCCGGAGCCTCGCCGAACCGTGCCCGTCGCCCAGCTCCGCCAGATGGTGGCGGGTTCCGCTCGGGCCGGCGACGAGCCGCGGCTGCGCGGCCACGCCATGGACCGGCAGCCCGGCCGCTTCGGCGAGGTGTGCCGGCCGGTGCGGGTGCGCGGCGCGGCGCGGCGTACGGCTGGACGCCGGTCGGCACCGTGGACCCTCAAACCGTGGACCCTCAGACCGTGACCCGCAGTTCGTCATCTCGGCCGACACCCAGCTCGTGCTCTACGGCCTGCACGCCTTCACCGCGAGCAACGCCGCCTTCAACCCGGACGTCATCCCCGCCTCGGCGAGCCGGCTCGTGGTGCCGTACGTCCGGGTGCCCGGCGGTAACCCGCACACCTACCGGCTGCGCTTCCACCTCACCACCACCACCAACGCCGCCGCCACGCAGTACCAGCTCATCACCCCGAACGGCGGCGGCACGCAGAGCGCGAACGTCTCCGGGGGCGCCATCACGCTCGACTTCACCCTCAGCCTCGACCTGACCGGGACCGGGTGGGTGTACTGGTCGCTGAAGAACAGAGGCGGCCACCAGTGGGTCTTCACCACGTGCGAGATCGACGAGCAGACGCCGTGAACCGGCGGACGGCCCCGTATGCGATCGGCGTTCGCCGCGCGGCCGACGACGGGCTCGTGCGGCGGCGATCCGCCGGCCCGGGTTCGGGAGCATGGCCGGTGCTCGTTCAGGGTGACGCCCCGGCGCGACGCAGGGTGTGAACAAACCGCCGGATCGTGTTTCCGGCGCCCACGCGGATGCCGGTGAATGTCATCGTTCATGCCTCGCGTGCCAGGCCCGCCAGGAAATCGGACCTGCGCGCGAAAACGGCTGGCCTGCGATGACGAAGTGCGGCGACAGTCGCATGATGAATGTGGTCAGCACCGACAAGGTTCCGGCGACAGAGCGTTTCGCGTTCTGGCGGGGGGTGAGTTCAAAGGCCTGGATGCCCAAGGACGCACGCTGCGAAGCGCATCCGGCGGCGCGTTTCCGCGCCCAGGTCGCGATCGGCGAAATGGGCCCGGTGCAGTGGACGCTGCTGACCACGACACCGCGCTCCTCACTGCCGTTGCCGCCGCGCGACCTGCATGACCTGACCTCGGTCCGCATGCCCGGTGACCGCGGCATCGGCGCGCTGTCGTCACGGATTCTGCCGCAGCTCGCCCGGCACCTGCCGAAACTCTCCGATGCGGAGACCTCCCGGCTGTCCACGCTCACCCTCGACGTCCTGACGCTGGCGCTGGCCGACGCGCTCGGCACCGAGGGCCTGGTCCCCCCGCACGCCAGGCAGCGGGCGCTGACGGCCCGGATCCACGCCTTCATCCACGACAACCTGGGCGACCCCCGGCTGACCCCGGGCACGATCGCCGCCGCCCATCACATCTCCCGTAGCCACCTGCACAGACTGTTCCGCCGGCAAGGCCGCACCGTCGCCGGCCATATCCGCGAACGCCGCCTGGAGCGGTGCCGCCGCGATCACGCGCCGGAGCCGGGCCTCCGTCTGCTGCGCGCTCTCCACACTGACGCTCACCATGGGCGGGCCTCCTATGGCGGAGCCCAACGTCCCCGCCGGCGCGCTGATTCCGGTCACGTCCGAACGGCGGGCCGGCCTCGATCGGCACCTGCTCCGTCTCGGCGGGCGGAGCCTAGAAGGGGTGCGCGGCTCCGGGAGCCCGTGCCGGCGGCTACTCCGTGAGGCAGGCGGGCCAGCCGCGGTCGAGGAGGCGGGTGACGACGTCGAGGGTGTGACGGGCGTCGGCGTCGAGGGTGTTGGCCAGGTCGGGGATCTGCAGGACGTAGCGGGCCAGGAGCCGGGCGGACAGGTCGCCGTCAGGCAGGGCTGCCTCTTGGGCGACGGCCTCGGCGAGCGGCTGCTGGGCCACCGTCCAGGAGTGCAGCGCGTAGTCACGCAGTTCCGGGGTCGCGCGGATGACGTCGAGCGCGCGCCGCTGGTCGGGAGCGGGGTCGGGGGCGAACGGGCCGCGCCCGGCCATGTGGTCGCGAACGGCTTCCAGGACGCTCTGGCCGGGCGCGCGGCCGTGAACGGCGCCGACCAGGGCGGCGATGTGCTGGCCGCGGTCGCCGGGGAAGACCAGGCTGGCCTTGCCGTCGGGGAAGTAGGCGAACAGGGTGGCGATCGAGGTGCCGGCCGCCTCGGCGATCTCGCGGACGCCGACGCCGTCGTAACCGCGGGCGGCGAACAGCTCCAGCGCGGCCTCGGTGATGGCCTTGCGGGTGGCGGCCTTCTTGCGTTCCCGCAGCCCCGGCGGGCGGGCCGGAGACGTTGGCGTTGCCTGCGCATGATGGTGCGGCGGCACCTGGCGTTCCGGGGCGGGCCAGCCGCAGGCGAGCAGGGCGAAAGCGGCGTCGATCTCGGCGCGCGGGTCGTCACGCTGCCAGGGCTGCGTGCGGTCCAGGACGAACCGGGCCAGCGCGCGGGCCGCGACGCCGGCGCCGGGGCCGTCCGGCCCGGCCCGGCGGATCTCCTCGGCCAGCCTCTCCTCGTGCCGCAGCCACATGCGGCGGGCATGCTCGCTCAGCGCCGGGGTGCGGGCGATCAGGTCGCGGAACGCGGCGGCGGCCGGGTCGGCGGTCGCCGCGCAGGCATGGTCCAGCAGCCAGCCCCGCAGGCCGTCCAGGACCGATCCGCCGTCCGGACGGTCGCGCACCGCGGCGATCAGGCCGGCCTGGACGTCGTCCTCCTCGTCGAAGACCAGGGACTCCTTGGTCGGGAAGTGCTTGAACAGCCCGCTCATCGACACGTCCGCGGCCTCGGCCACGTCCTTGACGGCCACCCCGTCGAAGCCGTGCTCCAGGAACAGCTCCAGCGCGGCGGCGGCGATCGCCTGCCTGGTGCGCGCCTTCTTGCGCTCCCTGCGCCCGGTGGTGGCCTCGATCATGCCCCCAAGTCTAGGGCATTGCCCGAAACGACTCTTTGAGTAGAGTTGTTATAGTTTCTGAACGACCACATAAGTGATGTCGTTCTGTCGTCCGCACCAAGGGAGCACCGCCATGACCACCCACCACCCCATCGCGATCATCGGCGCGGGGCTCAGCGGCCTGACCCTGGCGCGGGTCCTGCACCTCCACGGCATTCCCGCCACCGTCTTCGACCTGGAGCCCGACCGGCACGTCCGCACCCAGGGCGGCATGCTCGACATCCACGAGGACTCCGGGCAGGTCGCGCTGCGCGCCGCCGGCCTGTACCGGCCGTTCCAGGCGATCATCCACCCCGGCGGGCAGGCCATGCGCCTGCTCCGCCGCGACGCCACCGTCGCCCTGCAAGAGGAGGACGACGGCACCGGCGGCCGTCCCGAGGTCGACCGCGGCCGGTTGCGCGACCTGCTGCTCGACTCCCTGCCCGGCGACACGATCCGCTGGGCCGCCAAGGCCACCGGCGCCCGCCCGCTCGGCGACGGCCGGCACGAGGTGAGCTTCGCCGATGGCGGCACCATCACCACCGACCTGCTCGTCGGCGCCGACGGCGCCTGGTCCCGCATCCGTCCCCTGGTCTCACCCGCCCGCCCCGCCTACACCGGCATCTCGTTCGTCGAGCTCGACCTGCTGGAGGCCGACACCCGCCACCCCGGCAGCGCCGCCCTCGTCGGCGGCGGCTTCCTCATCGCCCTGGACGGCGAGCGCGGCTTCCTCGCCCACCGCGAGAGCGACGGCAGCCTGCACGTCTACAGCGCCCTGCGCGCCGGGCCGGACTGGCTGGACGGCATCGACTTCACCGACCCCGCCGCCGCCAAGGCCGCGCTGCTGGCCCACTTCACCGGCTGGGACGCCGCCTTCCACAAGCTGATCGCCGAAGCCGACGGCCCGCTCGTGCCGCGCCGCATCCACGCCCTGCCCGTCGGCCACTCCTGGGCGCGCGTCTCCGGCGTCACCCTGATGGGGGACGCCGCGCACCTGATGTCGCCGTTCGCCGGCGAGGGCGCGAACCTCGCCATGCTCGACGGCGCCGAGCTCGGCCAGGCCCTCGCCGACCACCGCGGTGACGCCGAGGCCGCGCTGGCCGCCTACGAGAAGGCGCTCTTCCCGCGCGGCGAGGCCGCCGCCGCCGAGTCGGCCGCGTCCCTGGAGCTGATGTTCGGCCCCGACGCCGTCACCCGGCTGGTGCGGATGTTCACCGGCCGGCCGCGACACTGACCCCACGCCTGGAAGGACTCCTCATGATCACCATCGCTGTCGTTCTGGCCAGCACCCGGCCCGGCCGGCGCGGCCAGGCCGTCGCCCAGTGGGTGATGAAGCACGCCGCCCAGCGCGCCGACGCCCGCTTCGAGCTGGTCGACCTCGCCGATTTCCATCTGCCCGACCTGGACGAGCCCGTGCCGCCCGCCACCGGCCGCTACACCCACGACCACACCCGCGCCTGGGCCCGCACCGTGGCCGGATACGACGGCTTCCTGTTCGTCACCCCCGAGTACAACCACTCCGCCCCCGGCAAGCTGAAGAACGCCCTCGACCGCGTCCACGCCGAGTGGCACGACAAGGCGGCCGGGTTCGTCTCCTACGGCATCGACGGCGGCGTGCGGGCCGTCGAAGCGCTGCGTCCCGTCCTGGGCGCCCTGCATGTCGCCGACGTGTCCGCCCAGGTCGCGCTCAGCATGCACCACGACTTCACCGGTTTCACCGACTTCACCCCGGGCGAGCACCAGGCGGCCCAGCTGGCCGCCACCCTCGACCAGCTCGTCGCCTGGTCCACCGCACTGGCCACGCTGCGCGCCCCCGCGTGACCCGGGGGTGTCTGTCCGGGCCTGCGGTTCTCGTCATTTCCATGACGGGCCGCACAGGGCGGCTCCGCCCGTACGAAGTGAGGGAGCGCAGGATGGGCACCATCAGCGTCTTCGAGAGCGTCAGCCTGGACGGCGTCATGCAGGGGCCGGGGCGCGCGGACGAGGACACCAGGGGCGGGTTCCGGCACGGCGGCTGGGGCGTGGGGTACGCCGACGAGGTGACCGGGCGGTTCGCCGGGTCGGGGACGGCACGGACCAGCGCGCTGCTCTTCGGCCGCCGGACCTACGACGACCTGCTGGGATACTGGACTTCGGTCGCCGAGCCCAACCCGTTCACGCAGTCCCTGGTGAACCAGCGCAAGTACGTCGCCACCCGCCACGAAGGCACCCGCCTCGCCTACCCCGGCTCCACGCCGCTGGCGGGCGAGGCCACCGAGACCGTGGCCCGGCTGAAAGCCGGGACCGGCGGCGTGATCACCGTGCTCGGGAGCGGCGAGCTGGTCCGCTCGCTGCACAGGGCCAGGCTCGTCGACGAGTACGTGCTGCTCATCCACCCGATCGTGCTCGGATCGGGAACCCGGCTGTTCGGCGGCGGCGAACGCGGCGACCTCGTGCTGGAGGAGTCGGTCACGTCCACGAACGGCGTCGTCATCGCGCGCTACCAGGTGAAGTGAGGAAGGATCTCGGCATGCGCTACATGTTGCTGTTCCATTACACCGAGGAGAGCGAAGAGTCGATCGGGGCCGAGAGGATGGCCGACGGCATGCGGGCGTTCGCCAGCTACGCCGCGACGCTGGAACAGGCCGGGATCCTGGTCTACGGGCAGGTCCTGCGGCCCTCGTCCGCCACGACCACGCTCACCTGCGCCGACGGGGAGCCGCGCATCCAGGACGGCCCGTTCGCCGACACCAAGGAGCAGCTCGGCGGTTTCGTCGTCATCGACGTCCCCGACCTCGACGCGGCGCTGGCGTGGGCCCGGCAGGCGCCGCCGGCCGCCTGGGGCGGCACGGTCGAGATCCGGCCCGGCGCGGTGCACATCGAGGCCGGCATGTGGGTCCCGTCATGACCGGCGAGCCGGCCGTGCAGGTGGCGGAGGTCGCGGAACGGGTGGCGCGGGCGTCCTTCGGCAGGCTGGTCGCGTTGCTGGCCGAGTCCACCGGCGACCTGCAACTGGCCGAGGACACCCTGGCGCAGGCGTTCGAGCAGGCGCTGACCAGGTGGCCGCGCGACGGCGTACCGGACAACCCGGAGGGCTGGCTCCTCACGGTCGCCCGCAACCGCCAGCGGGACTTCTGGAAGTCCGCCGCGCACCGCCGCTCTGCCCCGCTGGAGGAGGCCGCCGACGGCGGCAGCGCGGCCGGCCCGCTGGACGAGCTCGACGCGGACGCGATCCCCGAGCGGCGGCTCGCCCTGCTCTTCGTCTGCGCGCATCCGGCGATCGCCCCGAACGTCCGCACGCCGCTGATGCTGCAGACCGTGCTCGGCTTCGACTCCGCCGACATCGCGCGGGCGTTCGCCGTGCCCGCCGGCGCGATGTCGCAACGGCTGGTACGCGCCAAGCGCCGGATCCGCGACGCCCGGATCCCGTTCGCCGTCCCCGGCCGGCAGGCGATGCCCGAGCGGCTGGCGCCGGTGCTGGAAGCGGTGTACGGCTGCTACGCCCTGGCCTGGCCGCGCCGCGGCGACGGCGGGTCGCTCGCCGGCGAGGCCCGCTATCTCGCCGTCACCGCGGCCGGCCTGCTCGGGGACCAGCCGGAGGCGTGGGGACTGGCCGCGCTGCTCACCCTCGCCTCCGCGCGGGCGGCCCGGCCGGACCGCCCGTTCCTGCCGCTGGACGAGCAGGACCCCTCCGACTGGGACCGGCGCCTCATCGCCGAAGGCGAGCAGTACCTGCACAGGGCGGAACGTCCCGGCCGGGCACCCGGACGGTTCCAGCTGGAGGCGGCGATCCAGGCCGTCCACTGCGACCGCGCCCGCACGGGCGAGACGGACTGGCACGCGCTGCGCACCCTCTACGCCGCGCTGGTCGCCGTCGCGCCCAGCCTCGGCGCCCGCGTCGCGCAGGCGGCCGTCGAAGGACGCACCGAGTCACCCGCGCACGCACTCGGGCTGCTCGAAGCCCTGCCGCCCGAGCGGGAGCGGTTCCAGCCGTACCACGCGACGCGGGGGGATCTGCTGGCGCGGCTCGGGCGGCACGGGGACGCGGCGGCCGCGTACGCGCAGGCCGCCGCCCTCACCACCGATCCGGCGGTGCGCACGTTCCTCGACCGACGCGCCACGGAACTGGCCGCGGCAGCCTGCCGGCCAAGCCCTTGCTCTTGACGAGCCGGTCGTGCTCCGCCGGACACCCCAGCGACCTCGCAGAGCCGCCCGAGCCGTGCGCCGACCGGCGGAGGGGCAGCCCGGCCCGGATCCGCCGGCTACCGCGGCCGATTGATCCCGGACGCGGACTACCGCGGTTGGTGGAGACGAACTTCCACTCAGCGGTTGACGACCGGTGAACGGCCGGTGGCTACCTTCGTCATGAAGCCGGTCATCGTCCGTTGCGGGACGGGTTCGCCGGCGTGCGCGCCATCCAGCTCCGCCGATGCTCGCTGCGGAGCACCGGCCGGCCAGAGGCGGGCTGTTTCCACGCGGGCCCGTGGGGTTCGCGAGGGGAAGGGGCTGGGAGATGGCCGCTTGGTGGGGGCGGATCCGTCCGCGGCCGGCCGGGATCGTGATGGCGGGCGCGGTGCTGGCGCCGGTCATACCGGTTCCGGCCGCCGCGGCGGATCCGCCGGACGGGGCGACCGCGTCGTTCGCGCCGTTACCGGGGTCGGAGGCCGCGGCGGCGATCGAGGCGCGAGAGTGGCGTGCGGATACATGCGAGCCAGCCCGGCCGGCTCCATGGTCAGGACCGCGGGGGGCCAGGTCATCACGGCGGCCAGGCCCAGCCGGTTCGGGAAGAGCCTCAGAAGGACGCGTTGGTCATCGTGTACCACGTCGGAGCGCAGGCCAGCAGGGCCAGCGCGAGGAGGACCGCGAGCGAGGCGACGACGCGTGCGGTGGTGACGGGGGCGGCCGCGACGGGCCGCAGCTTCCACCGTCCGGCCGTGATGACCGCCGTGACGCCGCCCAGCAGGAGGTTCGCCGGCACCAAGGCGTATTCGCCGCGGACGATGTGAAAACCGGCCGCCAGGATCATCGTCAGTGTCAGGCCGGCGGCGGCGAGCGGCGTCAGCATCGGCCTGACCTTCGCCATCGCCGGCAGGATCAGGCCGATGCCGCCCAGAACCTCACAGACCCCGATGAAGACGATCAGCGGCTGCGGTACCGCGGCGTACCACGCCACGGCCCGGGGCGCTGCCGCGTACAGGGCTTCGTCGTACAGCAGCACCTTGCCGAAACCGCTGCCCGCGAAGAAGAAGCCGATCAACGCCTGGAGTGACCACAGCGCCCCGCTCAGCGTGAACCTCGGTCCGCGCTTCCTGGTCTGCTGCTCCCTGTCCTCGACGCTGAGCAGGTTGGTGCTGACGTGCCCGTTCATGCTCTCTCACTTGCCTTTCTCCGTTGGGGGGCGGCGACGGCGGCCGCTGCTGCGCTGTCTCGCGACCGCTGTTTGCGTGTGCTCAGCTTTCCGCCCGGCCTGACCGCCGCGCATCCGTGGCGACCACGGATCGTCAGTACGGACCGCCGGCACGGATGACCGGCACGGAGGCGGCTACGGAGTGGAGATTCGCTCGGCGCGTTGCACGGTCCCTGAGGCGCGACGTCCCGTGGGCGACGGCCGGGCTGCCGTGTCACAGAACGGGCGCCTGCCAAATCCTCCGCCCCCAGGGATGGCCCCGGTGCTGGTGGGCGCCCGTCGGCTCTAATCCCGTGAGCGGGTGCCGTTCAGGAAGAAGCCCGCGGCGGTGGCACCGGCTTCTTCCAGCCCCAGACGGTGCTGCTGGTTGAGTGCGATCGCCTTCAGGATGGTGCCGGCGAGGAATTCATAGAGGATCTCGACAGGCAGGTCGTCCCGCAGCACGCCGGTCTCGATCCCTCGACGAGTACGGCGTGGAGGCCGGACTCAACGCCAACATGGCTCTGATCCACCAGCAGATGACGGCACTCGGCCGCCCGGACGTCGAGGTGTCCGCCGGGCGGGGCGCGCTGCCACGGTTCGATCCGGACACGGTGAAACCGGAGTCCACCGCCGTGATCGACGACCTGTTCGCCAGAACCCGGCGCGCCGCCCAGGCCGGCGCGAAGATCGTCATCTGGTCGGAGAACGCGGCCTACGTCTCCCACGCCGGCCTGCCCGCGTCCCACGCCGGCCTGCCCGCACTCCTCACCCAGGCGCGGAGCGTCGCCCACCAGGAGCACATCTACCTGCTCGTCGCCGATAACGTCCACCTGCCCAACCCGCGCGACAGCCGGGACGAAACCCACCTGATCGGCCCCGACGGCACTGTCCTATGGACCTATCAGAAGTCGCACCCGGTCCCCGGCATGGAGCCGTACCGGCCCGGCAACGGGGTCGCCCCGGTGGTCAGCACGCCCTACGGCCGCCTCGCCGGCGTCATCTGCAACGACGCCGACTTCCCGGCGATGATGCGTGCCGATGCCGACATCATGCTGGTGCCCGGCGGCGACTGGCCGGAGATCGGCCGGGTGCACACCGTGATGGCCGGTCTGCGCGCCATCGAGAACGGCTACTCGCTCGTCCGGCAGGACTACGTCGGCTTGTCGGCGGCCTTCGACAACCAAGGCCATGTGCTGTGCCTGGCCGGCACCATCGTCCTCCTCGGTTCCGGTGCCTTCCGGCGGCGCCCGCCGGCAGCCGGAACGCCGGGGCCCGCCACACAGCGCGAGCCGGAACCGACGGCATGTAAAGCGGCCTTTCGCTGACCTCGATCGTGCCTTGCGGAAAGCGGGAACTCGACCGTGCCCGCCGCCGAGAGCAGCGCCACCAGCCCCGGCCACGATCCGCGGCGATTCAAGCGTTCAGCATGATGTGGAGGCGGTGGTCGAGAGCGGCGTCGACGATGGGGCAGTGGCGCCGGATGACGTCGAGGAACGCGGCCAGCACCGGGGAGCGGTCCCCGGTGGCGAACGACAGGACCAGGTCGGGCAGGGGCACGCGCGGCGTCACCTCGCAGAACCACGTGCCCGGACGCGGGGCCGACACCATGCGCGAGGGCCCCAGCCCGACGCCGACGCCCGAGGCGGCGAGGCCGACGATCGTGTGCACGTCCCTGGCGGCGGTCGCGGTGGTCAGTGCGGCGGAGTCCTCGCCCAGCAGCGTGCGCAGCACGGCGGCGACGGCGGGCTCGTCGCCGGCGGCCGAGACGATGAGCCGCTGGTCGCGCAGCTGCTCCACGCTCACCGACGGCCGGCCCGCGTACGGGTGCGCGGTGCTCACGACGGCGACCAGGTGATCATGCCCGATCGGCACGGACAGCAGCCGCTCGGCCCCCGCGCCCCGGGGTGGCCCGAGGGTGATCGCCACGTCCAGCTCCCCGGCGACGAGCGCCGCCGTGCTGCCGCTGGTCGCCATCTCGTGCAGTTCGAGCCGTACGCCGGGCCGCTCGCGACCGAACCGGCCGAGCACGACGGGCAGCAGATCGAGCAGCGCGGAGGCGACGAACCCCAGGCGCAGCCGCCCCGTCTCGCCGCGCGCCGCCCGCCCCGCGTCGACGGTGGCGGCCGTCATCTCCTCCAGTGCCCGGCGTGCCCGCACGAGGAACGCTTCCCCCGCCGCTGTCGGGAACACCCCCTGCCGCGTACGGTCGAACAGCCGGGCTCCGACCTCGCGCTCCAGGTCGGCGATCTGCTTGGACAGGGGCGGCTGCGCGATTCCCAGCGCCTGCGCCGCCCGGCCGAAGTGCTCGTGCTCGGCGAGCGCGAGCGCGTACCGCAGATGCCGGGCCTCCACCAGCGTCTCCTCCCGCGATATCTCCTGTGTATTGTCGTTCAGACTGCCATATCTTGAGGTGGATGACGTCGTGGTCATCGGCTGGGATGAACGACATGAGCACAACCGTCTTCGTCTTCGTCCACGGCGCCTGGGGCGGCGCCGGGCAGTGGTCGGCCACGCAGCGCGCGCTCGCCGGGCCCGAAGTCGCGAGCGTGGCCGTGGACCTGCCCGGGCACGGCTTCGACGCGCCGCTGCCCAGCGGATACCTGCTGCCCGGCCAGCCCGGCCTGCTGACCGAGAGGTCCGAGCTGGCCGGCGTGACGATGGACGACTGCGCCGCCGCCATCGTGGACACGCTGCGCCGGGTCCGCCACCATCGCGAGGTCGTGCTCGTCGCGCACAGCGCGAGCGGCGGGCCCGCGTCGCTCGCCGCCGAGCGGGCGCCCGAGCTGGTGGACCGGATCGTCTACGTCTCCGCGTTCGTCCCCGGCGGGCGGCCGCGCTTCTTCGACTACCTCAACGCGCCGCAGAACGCCGCCGCGCTGGGACAGGGCCTGTTCCTCGGCGACGCCGGAGCGCTCGGCGCCGTCCGGATCAACCCGCTGTCCACGGACCCCGCCTACGTCGAGGAGCTACGGCAGGCGCACTTCCACGACACGCCCGCGAACCGCTTCGGGCGCTGGCGCTCCACGCTGAGCCCGGACCTGCCGCTGGCCATCCCCGCCACGCCGGTCGTGCTGACGGCCGGGCGCTGGGGACGGATCCCGCGCACCTTCATCCGCTGCGCCGACGACCGGACCCTCCCGACGGCCACACAGGACCTGATGATCGCCGAGGCCGACGCGGCCTTCCCCGACGCCCCCTTCACCGTACGGACAATCCCGGGCAGCCACAGCCCTTTCGCCACCCGCCCGCACGAGCTCGCCACGGCCCTGCTCCAGGCGCCCTGACCCCTACCCGCCACCGGCACCGTGCGGAACGTGCCCTCAGCCCATGCGGACCTCACCACGAGGGCCGAGATCCGCAACGCCGCCATCACGCCCTTCGCCCGCGACCGCTTCCAGAGGACGAACCTGCGGGCGATCGCGGCCACGGTGGGAGAGCACGGACCGGGCCGGGCCGCGGGCGCTCTTCGGCCAGTACCAGTCGGATCCGGAGGAACACCACCGCTGCTCGCGGCGGCCGCGCGAAGACGTGCCCGCCGGAAACCGCCTCGGCGATGGTCAACGTCGCCGCGGAGCTTCTACCGGTGGGACCAGTACAACCGTGCCCCGGCCCGGCCGGGCGCGGGGTCGGCGAGCTGGGCACGGACCTGCCCGGCGTCCGGGTGGGCGAGCTCGTCGAGCAGGACGAGGGCCTGCCGCCAGGTGTCGCGGGCGGTGTCGTGATCGCCTCCGACGTGGTGCGCGTTGCCGAGCCGGATCAGCGCCTCGACCTCGCCGATGCGATCGCCCAGCGTCAGGTACAGGCCGAGCGCCTGCCGGTGGCAGCGGACGGCAAGGTCGTACTGGCCGAGGTGATGGTGGGCGTAGCCGAGGCCGTCGAGGGAGGCGGCCTGGCCGTTGAGGTCGCCGAGCTCCTGGAACAGGGTGAGGGCGCGGCGGCAGTACACGAGCGCCCGGTCGTGCCGGCCGAGCAGGGCGTGGGCCTGCCCGCGAGGGTCGGCCAGCCGGCGCGAGGCGTCCAGGGCGGCCTGCTCGGCGGTGACCCAGTCGAGCAGCAGGCCGCGCCATCGCAGGAACGCGCTCAGCGCCCAGGCCAGGTGCCGCACCTCCTCGTCGTGTCCCTGGGCGGCGGCCTCCTGCACGGCGGCGACCAGCGCGGGACGCTCGGAGGTGAACCAGGCCAGCGCCTGCCCGGCCCCGTCGATCGCCTCGGCGCTCACCCCTGGTGCGGGCGGCGGGAGCGCGATCGGGCGCCGGCGCGGGGCCAGCAGCAGCGTGGCGGCGTGCGCGGTGTGCAGGTAGTGATCGAGCAGCCGGCGCGACGCCCGCCGCCGGTCGTGCTCGGTGTCGAGGGTGTGGACGAGCTCGGCCGCGTAGGCGCGGAGCAGGTCGTGCCGGGCGTACCGGCCGGGCCGGTGCTCGGCGGCCAGGTGCGCGCCGGCCAGCTCGGCCAGCGGCGGCCGGACCTCGGGCACGGCCACGCCCGCCAGACTGGCCGCGGCGGGTCTGGGAAGGGTTCTACTATCGCGCCTGGTCCGGGAGGGAGTGCCCTGCGGGCCGGCGCCTTCACCAGTCGGGGCGCGACCAGAGCTGATCAGCGACGTACGGGCCCGCGCCCGGCCATGCCGGAACGCTCGCCGGGCGGAGGCGACTCGGCGAAGTCCCGGACGAGATTGCTCCCGATCCGTCGCAGCGGGTCCCGCGCGTACTGCAGAGAAGGCCGGCGTCGCGGCGTGGCGACGAGGCAGGCTCTCCCGCTGTTCGGGGTTCGGGTGACGTCGGGTACAAAGGCAGTCGTGAAGGACGTCGTCGAGCACCGCTACAGCCGCGACGACATGCGTCTGGTGACGGCGTCCTTCCGTACGCATCATTTCGTTCCCCACGCGCACAGCGAGTACGCCATCGCGGCGATCGAGCGCGGGGTGGAAGCTGTCCGCTATCGCGGCGGCACCGAGCACGCGCCCGCGGGCAGCCTGCTTCTCCTCGATGCCGACACCATCCACGCCGGCCGCCCCGGCATCGCCGAGGGCTGGGACTATCGAGTCTTCTACCTTCCGCCGGCGCTGTTGGCGGAACTCGCCGGGTACCGGCCCACCTTCGCCGTGCCGACTCCCCACGACCCGTCCCTGGCCCGCCGCCTGATCCGGCTGCACCGCCGCCAGGACCAGAACTCCCTGGCCGCGCAGGAGGAATTCGAAGCGCTGTTCACCGAGATCCTCGTCCGCTACACACGCCGCGCGATCACTGCGGCGCCGCCGCTACCCGTTCTGAAGGTACAGCGGCACCTGGCCGCAGACCTTCAACACACCCCGTCCCTGGACGAGCTCGCCAGCGTGGCATGCCTGCCCCGGTTCCAGCTGCTGCGCGCCTTCCGCCGCGAAAGCGGCCTCACTCCGCACGGCTACCTGCTCCAGCTACGCCTGCGCCGGGCCCAGCAGCTCCTGACCGCCGGGCACACCGTCGCGCGCGCCGCCGCCGAAAGCGGCTTCTACGACCAGGCGCACCTGCACCGTCACTTCCGCCGCACGTTCGCCGCCACCCCGGGCCGGTTCGCCCGCAACGACGTACAAGACCGGTACGGCCCGCCCGCCTAACGTGTCCGGCGTGAACGAACACACCATGCCAGAGTTCTCCCGCAGCGCCCTGCTCACCATCGACCTGCAGCGTGACTTCATCGCCGACATCGACGGCACCGCCGAGGTGCTGCCCGCGGTCCGGCGCCTGACGCACGCGTTCCGCCGAGCGGGGCGGCCCATCGTGCACATCGTGCGCCTGTACCTGCCCGACGGCAGCAACGCCGACCTGTGCCGGCGCACGCTGCGAGGAAAGGTCAACCCGCACTCGCCGGGCTCCCAGCTCGCCGACGGGCTCGCCCCGGAAACCGAACTCGATCCGGACCTGCTCCTGGCAGGAAACGCGCAGGAAATCGGTCCGAACGAGCACATCCTGTACAAACCTCGCTGGAGCGCCTTCTTCCGCACCCGGCTGCTGGACCACCTCACCGAACGCGAGGTGAGCACGGTAGTCGTCGCCGGCTGCAACTATCCGAACTGCCCGCGTGCCACGCTCGTCGACGCGACCGAGCGCGATCTACGCACCGTCGCGGTGCGGGACGCGCTCTCCCGCTGGACCAGCGACGCGGACGGCGAACTCACCGGTATGGGCATCGCCTGCCTGGACACGAGCGAGGTCATCGCCGCCACCCGCTCTCGTATGGCTTCCTCAAGCTGACGACCAGGGTCTTGCCTCTCTCAACACCTGTGGATCATGGGGCGCAGAAAGGTGCATGCACCTCATGCCGTGCTCGGAGCTGGAGCGGGCCCTGTGCCGGCTGTTCGCCGGCGCGTTGGGAACGGCGGGCTCACTGGCGAGACCTCCGCCAGGCGGCGGCGTACCTGCTGCCAGTCCTCGCGCTGAGCCCGGCCGGCCCGAGCACCCTGGCCTGCTCGGTGCTGAGGTGGCCGCGGTGGGCCGCGTACTGCCGGGACGTGCGGTCGAGCCCGTCGCTGCGCGCGGGCGGGCTGCCGCCCACCCCTCCGGCTTGGTCAGCCGGCTCGGAACTCCTTCCTGCTCATGGTCTGGCGCTCAGCGGGTACGGCGCGACCGCCACGCTCGCGCGCCGACGGCGGCCAGGGCCGCGACCAGCCCGGTGCCGAGCCCGATCGACATGGCGATCCCGCTCGTGTACGCCCGGTAGGTGAACTCGGCGATGCCCGCAGGTGTGTTCCGGCCATACCCCGCCGCGGCGTTCCACAGGAGCTGGTGAACCACCACCAGCGAGAGCCCGTAGAGGATCCCGAGGACGAGGAAGTCCGCGAAAGGCCGGCGGCTCTCACGTACCGTCGCCACCAGCAACCACGCCGCGAACGGCGTGAGCGCCAGCACGTAGTAGAGCAGTCCGCTCTCCGGCGGGACCAGGCCCAGATCCGCCAGGACGGTGCGTGGCAGGCCGAGCGCCAGCAGCAGGAGCATCAGCCTGGTCGGCATGTCCGTCGCCGGGAAACGACCGGGTCCGACCGCGGGTCTTGCCGCGTCGTTGGGTTGATTCATGCCCCGGATCCTGCGCCGGTGTCCCGAGGCGAACATCGGCCAGGTGGCCCATGTTCACGACATCGTGCCTGGACTCGCGCCTGCGGGAAGCCCGGGTGGTGCACCGCTCCAGTGCGCCCACCTTCTGCGTCCAGCGCGTAGGCCGCAAGCGGATCCCGTCCGGCGGGACTCCGGCGACGTGACCTGAGGGGGTTCGGCGAGTACAGCGTGACCTCGCTCTCGCCTCGTTCCGGACTGGCCCGGTCTCCGGTTCACCCGCCCGCGAAGTGGCCCGGCGGGCGGGCCCGGCTGGCCACCTGGCCGATGTACGTGCACGTCGTCCGCTCCGAGGGTTGGGGGAAAGGAAATCCACTCGTACCGGCGAGGAGCCGTCCATGATCGAGCCTTCCGGCGAAACCGTCCACCGCGCCCGCACCGGGGTGCCGGCGTTGATCGCCGCATGCGGTTTCGTGGCCGTTTACCTGGTGACCGATTTCGTCACGTCCGCCGTCGCCACGTCCGCGATGCCGCTGCCGAACTCGACGTCCGCGGCGGCTCAAGACTGGTTCGCCGGCAACCGCCTGGCCGCCGTGCTGATGGGCGCCTGCCAAGCGGTGTCCGTGCTCTTCCTCGCCTGGTTCGCCGGTGTCGCCGGCCGCCGCCGTTCCCGTCCGTGGGGTCTTGTGGCCGTGGGGCTCATGCTGCTCGCGAGCATCTGCGCGTGGGTGCTGGCCGCCGTCGCCCCCACGGCCTCGCCGGGCACGGTGGAGGTGCTGCGCGACGCGAACTTCATCGCGGGTGGCACCGCCCATGTCGTCGCGCTCGGCGTGTTCGCCTTCCTGACATCTCGCGAGAGGGAGTTCGGCCGGCCGGTCCGCATCCTGTCCACGGTGGCGCTGGTCGTGTCCGTGCTGTCGCTGTCCTCGCTCTTCGTCTTCGAAGGAGCGGCCCTCATCCTGCTCGGCCGATTGTTGTGCATGGTGTGGGCGATCAGCGCGGGTGTGAGCCTGTCCCGCCACCGGGTGCCGCGGTGACCCATCAGACCTCGGAGCGCGGAGTTCGAGGAGCGCCGCCCGCATCCCGCCGGCGACTCTCCAGAGGCTGGCGGCGCGCCACGCTCGTTGTCCACGTCATCTCCGCCGGCGCGTGGATCGGGATCGACGTGATCATGGCCGTGCTGGTGCTCGCCGGCTGGTTCGCCGCTGACGTGAACGCCCGGAGCCTGGCGTACCGGGCATTGGCGGAGTTCGTGATCTGGCCGATGCTGGGATCCGCCCTCGTATGCCTGGTGACGGGGGTCGTGCTGGGCGCCGGCACCACCTGGGGGCTGGTCCGCTACTGGTGGGTCGCCGTGAAACTGGCACTCAACCTGGCCCTGTGCATCCTCATCGTCGTCCTGCTCATGCCGGGCATGGACGCGGTCGGCTCATACGGCGAACGCCTGCTGACCGGCACGCCGTCGTCCACGGTGGTGGAGAGACTGTTCTTCCCGCCCGCCGTGTCCCTCTCTTCGCTCTCCTTCGCCACGATCCTGGCGGTCTGGAAGCCGTGGGGCCGGCTGCGTCTCCGTACTGCCCGCCGGGAAGATCGTTGACATGGAGCCGCGCCGTGACCACCGCCCTCGCCAGGCACGACGGCGACCTGCCCGCCGGCTCGTGGCGGTCAGCTGCCGGGATCGGGGTGGGAGCTCGCGTACGCCGCAAGCTCGGTCCTGTTCGCCACCCCGAGCTTCTGGTAGATCCGGCTGAGGTGACTCTTGACCGTGGACCGGCTCATGAACAGCCGTCCGGCCACGTCCGGGTTGCTGAGGCCGGCGCAGACCAGGACGACCACCTCACGCTCGGTCGGCGACAGGCTCTCCCAACCGGCGCTGGGGCGGTCGCGGCTGCCGCGGCCGCGTCGCGCGAGTTCCACGGCGTCCGCGAGCGTGAGGGCCCGGCCTGCGGCCCGGTGTTCGTCGAAGCCCGCCCCGAGCCTGTCTCGCAGCACGGCGACCAGAGCGGCAGCGGCCGCCGTGTCGACGGGCGGCCGTGGGTAGCCCATCCGCTCGCGGGCTGCCTCGCACGCACCCAGGAGCCGGGCGGCCCTTGCCCGGTGGGCGTCCTCGCCCGCGTCGAGCTCCGCCAGCGCTTCGAGCGAGTCGACCAAGCTGGTGACGAGCCCGTTGTCGTGTCGTAACGCCAGCGACCGGTGCAGCAGGTCGCGGGCCTGCCCCCGGTCGGCCGGCGCGGCCAGCCTGCCCAGCTCGTCCAGCAGTTGCGCCAGCTCGTACGGGGTCCGCAGCCGCTCGGCGAGCGCGACGCCTTCCTTCGCGATCGTCACGGCGGTCTCCAGCCGGTCCAGCCGCCGCAGCGCCCCCACCAGGCCCGGCAGGCAGCGAAGCCCGATCCACTCGATCGACCCGTCGGCACGTCGCCGGACACCTCGCTCGAACGTGCGGACCGCCGCCTCGAGCTCGCCGGACCACAGGCGCACGAGACCGTCCGCGACCATGAATCCGACCACGTTGACGTCCTCGGTCTCGACGACCGACCTCACCACCGGGTCGATCAGCTCGCGAGCACGGTCCAGATCGCCGGACGAAGCGATCGCGTGGGCGGCGTTGACGGTGTTGGTGCCGACGGCGAAATAGTCGCGCAGCGGCCGCACAAGGGCGACCACCTCGTCCGCGACGGCCACAGCGGCCCGGACGTCGCCGGTCTGCATGGTCGTGAAGATCTCGATCCCGCGAGCGAAGGCGCCGCAGAAGCGGTCACCACGCTCCATGCTGCCGGCGTAGGCCCGGCGGGCCACCTTCCTCGCCTCGTCATTGAGGCCGCGTGTCTGCAGGCTGTATCCCGCCGTCACCAGCGACCAGTCCCGGGAGAACGGGTCACCCACCCGCTCGCCCTCACGGTAGGTCTCGCGGGCCAGGCGCTCGGTCTCCTCGAAGTCGCGGAAGAAGACCCGGAAACAGCGCCCCGTGAGAGACCGCACGCGGGACACCGGGTCGGAGGCGGGGTCGTCGAGGACTTCGCTCACCGCGTCATCGAGCAGGTCACCGCGCCCGCTCACCATGGCCAGCATGGCCTGCCCGGCCAGCAGGCGGTGGCGCACCACGCGGTCATCGACGCAACGGAGGGCGAGGTCGAGGAACTGGTGCCCCTCGGTGGACAGCCCGCGCAGGAACCAGTAGCGCCCGAGCGCGGCGACCATCCGGCAGGCCTTCGCACGTCGCGCGGGTCCGCCCGCGAATCCCCAGCGCAACGCCTTGACCAGGTTGTCGTGATGGCCGTCGAGCACCAGCCGCCAGGTGTCCTGGTCGAAGTCCAGTCCCGGCTCGGCCTCCTCCGCGAGGCGCAGGAAATAGTCGAGATGGCGCTCCAGCACGGCGTCCTCCTCGCCCGCCGCCCGCAGCTCCTCCTCGGCGTACTGCTGGATGGTGTCCAGGAGCCGGTATCTGACCTGCCCGGCCACCTCCCGTACGGTGACCAGCGACTTGTCCAGGAGCCGGCCGAGCGGCTGAAGCCAGTCGACGGGCAGCGCCGCTTCCCGGCCTGGACCACCGACTTCCCGACTTGGACCGTCGACGGGGCCCCGGACAGGGGCAGGGGCGCCGGGGCCGGCGCACACGGCAGCCACGGAGTCGATGTCGAACGTACCGGCGAACGCCGCGAGACGGCGGAACAGCACCTGATCGCGGCGGTCGAGCAACGCGTGGCTCCAGCTGATCGAGGCATTCATGGTCCGATGCCGCGCGACGCCCCCGCGCGGCCCACCCGTGAGCAGCCGCACCGAAGCCTCAAGCCCGGATGCGATCTGCGCCGGTCCGAGCGCCCTGACCCAAGCCGCTGCCAGTTCGATCCCGAGCGGAAGCCGATCGACTCGCGTGCACACCGCGTCCACGTCGGCCTCGACCGCGCGCAGATCGAAGCCTGGAGCCACCAGCGTCGCGCGTTCGGCGAAGAGCTGCCGGGCCTCCGCGGCGTCGAGGACGGGAACCCGCCACACCGTCTCGCCCTCCACCCCCAGGGGTTCCCGCGTGGTGGCCAGGACGGTGAGGCCGGGGCACGAGCGCAACAACCGGTCGGTCAGCTCGGCCACCGGTGCCAGCAGATGCTCGCACGTGTCCAGCAACAGCAGGGTCTCGCGGTGAGCCAGCTGCCTGACCAGACCGGCGAGCTGGTCGCTGCCCGGCTCCAGCAGGAGGTCGAAGGTCGAAGCCACGAGCCGCCCCACCTGCTCCGGCTCCTTGACAGCCGAGAGGTCCACCATCCAGGGGCCGTCGGCGCAGGACGCGGCCAGGCTCTCGGCCACCCGAAGCGCCAGCCTGGTCTTGCCACAGCCCCCGACCCCGGTCAGCGACACCAGGCGCCGTGAGGACAGCAGGGTGAGCAGCTTGTCGACCTCTTCCTGCCGGCCCACGAACGAGGTCAAGCTCACCGGCACGTTGTGGTGCCGGCGCGTCGCGGGTGCAACGCCTGCAGCCATATCACCCTGCCCACCTAGATCCGGCCCTGGCACTATCCTCTGACCGAAACATAGGGCAGCTCCAGTCAGTCTGGCTCTTCGAATTATGCCCACCGGGGGTACCCGCGGGGCGTCGGCCATCCGCACCCGGCAATGCCTCCCATGTCGCCCCGATCGTCGGCGTCAAGCCCCTCGGTGAGGTTGCGCGAGACCCGCAGCACGCGCTCAAGCCGTTGGAGCTCGCAGGGCCAGGGCGGGCGGCCGCTGGGCGCGGCGCGTTGCGCCTCCCCCAGCGCTCCGGCGACCGCCGGACCTGGTGGCGCTGCGTCCCGCACTACCTGGAGACGGTCGTGGCGATGCTGGCCGGCATGGTCGTGCTCGGCGGGGCGCTGCGCGCGGTCCTGGGGCTGGCCGGCGTGGAGCACTCCATGAAACGCCATCCGGCGCTGACCGTCCTGGAGACGGGGGTGACCATGACGGTGGCCATGTGCGCCTGGATGCACATCCGGCGCCACGGCTGCGCCGGCACCTTGGAGCTGGGCGCCGTCATGCCGGCGCCCACGGTCGTCTTCGCCGCGCTCACCGGCCGGCTCGACGGTGTACGCGGCCGGAAGCGCAGGACTGTCCGGCTTCACCTCAGCCTCGATCGCGACGAAGCCCGTCAGCGGCACGGCATCAGCCGGCGGACGTCCGGCCGTGCCCCGGAACGCAAGGGACCGGGCCACCCTCCGTCGATTCGCCCGGCATCGCTCACCGTCCTGTCGGTCCCGCCTGTCAGGAGCAGACGCCAGGCAGGCCGCATACCTTGCCGGCCATGGTGCGAGCGTCCTTCACCACCGCGCGGAAGTGCGAGGACTTCAGGCTCTTGGTCACATTGCCGCCTTCGGCGTAGATGGCCAGGGCCTTGCCCTTCCGCACGATGACGTAGCGGGCCCTGCCCTCGAAGAAGAAACCGCCGATGCGCAACGCCTCGTCGCCGATGAGGGTCTTCTTCCATCGGTACGTGTAGGTGTAGGGCTTGGTGCCGCCGGTGGCGCACCGCTTGAGGTCGGCTCGTACGTCGTTGAACGCCTGGCGGGCGGCGGTCTTGCTCCGGTAGATCACGACCTGTTCGCTCAGGTGATCGGCCTCGGCCACGTACGTGATGGTGCGTGCCGTGACCCGGTCATTGGCGCCGGGGTTGCGCTCGCACGGGTTGACCTCCAGGCGCCGGCTCAGCCGGTTGCTCACCGTCCACTTCTCCCACGACTTGGCCGGTCCTGCCGCCTTGGCCTCGTACAGCAGGAATCCCTTGGGCAGGGAGGCGGCCGACGGCGCCGCTGCGGCCTCGCCGGCGCCGGCGCCCAGCACCGTGGCGGCGATCCCCAGCACCATCAGTTTCTTGAGCAATGTGGCTCCTCTGGTCGCTTCTGGATGGATGCGTACGTGAAGTCAGACGCAGTTCCGAGCGATTGGTTCGGGTCACATGGCCGAGACGGCCGTCAACCCGAGCACGGTGCCGGATCGCGGCGACCCGAACGACTGCCGAACCTGCCCGTTGACGGTCCGGATCGGCGCCGTCGACTGGGCTCTTGAACGGGAAGAGCGGTCAGCCTCGGCAGCTGTAATACGGGGTGCACACGAAACGCGTGCCGCCGGCCGGGCTTCCCGCGCAGGCGGAGTAGCGCCGCGGGTGGACGTGGTACGCCTTCGTGTCGAGCTTGCTGGTGGTGCTCTGCTGCAAGCTCCGCGACTGAAGGTGACTCCGGACTGCTTCAGCAGGACGTAGGCGGATGCGCCGGCGCTGGGCGCCGTCATGATGAGCACGACCACCGTCATGGCGACGCTCGTGACCGCCGCCGTCAGATATTTCACTCCTGTTTTCTCCTGTTTCGGAATCACACGGATCTGGCTCGTTGCCGGCCATTCCCGTCACGACCAGGACTGTGCCTGCCGCGTCGGCGGCAAATCAGAATCAGGCACGATCGTGCGCCTGCCGACGAGCATATGCAGAATTACCGTGCGGTGATTTCGGCGTGGCCCGGATTCCTCCGTGGTATGCACGGCGCCAGCTGCCCCGGCCGCATCCAGTGCACGGAAGCCGACGATACTGAAGAAGCCGCCCAGGTTGAAGGGACATTGACCGGACATATTGCGGACATTTGCCGCAGCTGACCTTGTGGTCGAGAGAGACCAGGCGGTGTCGCCCAGGCCTACCGGGCGGCCGGTCCGGCGCCGCCCGTGAGAAATGCCCCATGCGTTCGCTGACCGGTTGAGCGTTGCCGTAGCCGCAGGGCCCGGGCTTACTCCCTGGGATTCCTGGTTCAAGAGGCCACGACCGCCTTCGAGATCAATCCGATGGCGACGGCCATGTGGCTCGACCACCTCAGCCGGACCTCGCGTGACCGCCACACGACGTCCGGGGCGCAGGCGGACCTCGACCGGGCGGTCAAGCCGGCCGGGCAGGCAGCCGACGCGCCGGGCTCAGCCCCACCAAATCTGGGCACCGCCCTCCTGGGCCGATACGGGCTCCCCGGTCACGACGACGACCTCGACCGGGCCGTCGAGGCGCTGGAGCAGGGCGCGGCGAGCGAGTCGCCGCGTACCGGCACCACAGCCTTTCCCCGACAGCAGGGGGTTGAGTCGAAGGACTGCGGCGGGCCAGACCTGCGACGGTGCGTGCTCAATCGGCGTCGTGGGTGGGGCCGAAGGCTTGGCGGTAGTCGCGGGGTGGCAGGCCGACGTGGCGGGTGAAGTGGTGGCGCATGGTGAGGGCGGTGCCGAAGCCGCAGCGGCGGGCGATGGCGGTGATGGGCAGGTCGCTGACCTCCAGGAGGTGCTGGGCGGCCAGCACGCGCTGGGTCAGGAGCCACTGCAGAGGGGTGCCGCCGGTGGCCTGAACGAATCGGCGGGCGAAGCTGCGCTCGGACATGCGCGCCAGCCCCGCCATCTGCGCGACGGTCCACGGGCGGGCAAGGTCGTGGAGAACCCGTTCGCGTACCTTTGACAGGTCGTCGACCTGGTCCTGGGCGGCCGGGATGGGGCGGGTGATGAACTGTGCCTGTCCGCCGGTCCGGAAGGGTGCGGTGACCATGGTCCGGGCGATCTCGGCCGCGGCGGCGGCGCCGTGATCGCGGCGGACCAGGTGCAGGCACAGGTCGATGCCGGCGGCCACGCCTGCCGAGGTCCATACGGAGCCGTCCCCGACGAACAGGACGTTGGGGTCCACGATCACGTCGGGATGGCGGCGCGCGAGTTCCTCGGCGTCCAGCCAGTGCGCGGTGGCGCGGCGGCCGTCCAGCAGGCCGGCGGCGGCCAGCAGGAACGCGCCCGAGCACAGGGACGCCACGGTGGCGCCGCGTGCGTGGGCGGCCCGCAGCGCGGCCCGGACCTGCGGATGGACGGGCGCCGTGGGGTTCTGGACGCCGGGAACGACGACCAGGTCGCACTCGTCCAGGCCGTCCAGACCGTGGCCGGGAACGCAGGTCACGCCCGAGGTCATGGGGATCATGGAGCGGTGCGGCCCGCAGGTGCGCAGCTCGAACCGCGGGACGCCGCGGGCGGTCCGGTCGAGCCCCCAGACCTCGGTGGCCACGGCGTAGTCGAACACGCGGACCTGCTCGGTGACCAGTACCCCCACACGCATCATGGCGGAAATCTATCCCACGTTGGCGTTTCAGCCACTCACGCCTCCGGTGGCTCGCCGCTCAGGCTGGACACCGGTATTTCCCGTTGAGTGAGGAGTGCGGCGCCATGCCGTTGGCATTGTTGGCCCTGGCCGTCACGGCGTTCGGGGTGGGGACCTCGGAGTTCGCCATCATGGGGCTGTTGCCGCAGGTCGCCCAGGGGGTCGGGGTGTCGATCCCGGACGCGGGGGGCCTGATCACCGGGTACGCCGCCGGTGTGATCGTCGGGGCGCCCCTGCTCACCGCCGCTTCGGCCCGGCTGCCGCGCCGCACGACGCTGATGATCGTCGCGGCGCTGCTGGCGGCGGGCAGCGCCTTGTCGGCGGTCGCCTCCGGCTATGGCCTGCTGCTGGCGGCCAGGGTGGTCGCGGGCGTGCCGCAAGGGGCGCTGTTCGGGGTCGGGTCGGTGGTCGCGGCCCAGCTCGTCCCGCCGGAACGGCGGGCGAGCGCGATGTCGGTGATGTTCGGCGGCTTCACCCTGGCGAACGTGGCCGGAGTGCCGCTGGTGACCTGGCTGGGGCAGGCCGCGGGCTGGCGGGCCACGTTCTGGGCGGTCGCGGCACTGGGCGCGCTGTCGATGGCCGGCATCGCCGCGTTGGTCCCGCGCGGGCTGCGGCCCGAGAACGAGACGGGACTGCGCGCGGAACTGGCGACGCTGCGGCGGCCACAGGTCTGGCTCGCGATGGGAGTGACGACGGCGGGCTTCGGCGGTGTCTTCGCCTCCTTCACCTATGTCACGCCGATGATGACCACGGTCGCGGGCTTCAGCGGGTCCAGCATGACGCTGCTGCTGATCGTTTTCGGGCTGGGCATGGCCGCCGGCAACCTGGTGTCGGGCCGGTTCGCCGGGCGGCGGCTCATGCCGAGCCTGTATGTGTTCCTGGCCGGGCTGAGCATCGTGCTGAGCCTGTTCGTGATGACCGCGCACAGCAAGGTCCTCGCCGTCTGCACCTTGTTCCTGCTGGGGGTGTTCGGGTTCGCGACCGTCCCGGCACTGCAGCTGCGCATCCTGGACAAGGCCGCAGGCGCCCCCACCCTCGCCTCCGCACTGAACCTGTCGGCCTTCAACATCGCCAACGCGCTCGGCGCCTTCCTCGGCGGCATGGCGATCAGAGCCGGATACGGCTACACCGGCCCCAACGCGGTCGGCGCCGTCCTGGCCGCCACGGGGCTGGCCCTGGCCGTCTGCTCAGGACTGCTCGACGCGCGCGCCAAGGCGGCGGTCGCACGATGAGCGACACTCCCGGGACCGAACGCTACACACCCGGCCACGACACCTCCGCCATCGCCTTCATGGCGGCACGAACAGCCGCGACGCACGCACGGTTCTTCCTGCCGCACCTGTCTGCGGGAACGACCTTGCTGGATCTGGGATGCGGGCCGGGCACCATCACCGTCGACCTGGCCGCCGCCGTCGCACCGGGACACGTTCTCGGACTCGACCAGCAAGCCTCCCAGCTCAGCGGCGCACGCGCCCTCGCGCGACAGAGGGGCCTCACCAACGTGCGATTCCGGCAGGGATCCTGCTACGACATCCCGCTGGACGACGGATCGGTCGACCGCGTCTTCTCCCACGCCCTGATGGAACACCTCGCCCACCCGGCCCAGGCCCTGGCCGAGATCCGGCGGGTGCTGCGCCCTGGCGGCAAGGTCGGGCTCTGCAGCCCCGACTGGGGCGGCTTCCTGCTGAGCCCACCCTGTGACGACGCTGTCAGCGCCTACACGCGCCTGCAGCAAGCCAACGGCGGAGACCCCTTCGTCGGCCACAAACTCGGCGAGTACCTGCTCGAAGCGGGATTCGAGCAGTGCCACCTCGACGCCCACTACGAACGCCATGCCGACCCGGCCCGCATCGCGGGCTATCTCGCGGTCCAGCTCGAGGCCGCGGGGCAGACCGCCCACGCTCGTCGGCTCCGCGACTGGGCCACCAGCCCACGTGCGATGTTCGCTCAAGCATGGGTCACCGCCATCGCCGTACGTCCCCACTGAAAAGCCGGACGGGGAGGGGACGCCTGACAATCAGTCACCGCCCGGCAGTGGCCGGCACCACGCTCGCTCAAGCGCAACACCCGCTTGGGATCTTCGAGGTTGGTGGCGTATGACACGTTGGTCAACGACCCCCAGTTCCCACGCGACCTGCGAACGAGCTGACCGCCGAGCGGCTCGCCGCGGCGGAGGCTGAAGGCCGCCACCGCGGCAGGCCGCCCGCGCCGGCCGGGGCCCGGCTTGAGGAGGTACGGGCGGCGTTCACCGACCACTGCGCCGGCTCGCGACCTGCCGGGGAGAACCACCTGCACGCCTGGATCGGCAGCGACCAGGCCACCCGCCGCCGCGAGACCGGACACTTCATCCGCTGGACCAAGAAACACAAGCTGACCCGCCCATACGTCCCCGCTACCCGATGGGGCGGCCCCCTCTCGCTCTGCCGGGTGAGTCACTGCCGGACGTGCGCCCACGTCGCGTCCCGAAAGCGGGGATGAGAGCAGAGCGGGGGATGCGCGCGGGAAGACGATTCCGGCTTGCGGCGAAGGATGGATGATCGTGACCGCCGACCGGAAGGCCGACCTGATGCCGAAGACAAGAACGTGAGCGCCGAAGCGAGCGAACAGGTGACCGACGCCGAGCTCGTCGCCCGGTACCGGCGCGACCCCGACCTGTTCACCGCCGTCCACGACCGCTACTACCGCGACATCTACCTGTACGTCGCCGGGCGCCTGGACACGCAGATCGCCGAGGACCTCGCCGCCGAGACGTTCCTGCTGGCCTTCGACCGGCGTGACCGGTACGAACCGGAACGCGGAGACCTGCGGCCCTGGCTGTTCGGCATCGCCACCAATCTGATCGCCAGGCACCGCCGCAAGGAGACCCGCCACTACAAGGCGCTGGCCAAGCTGGGACCGGAGCCTGTCGTGGAAGGCCACGAGGACCGGGTCGTCACCTCCGTTGCCGCCGAGCGCATGCAGCCGCACCTGGCCAAGGCGCTCGCCGCCCTTTCCGGCGGCGAGCGTGACGTGCTGCTGCTCGTGGCCTTGGGCCAGCTCAGCTACGACGAGGTGGCTCGGGCGCTCGGCATCGCCGTCGGCACGGTGGGCTCCCGGCTCAGCCGGGCCCGCAGCAAGATCCTCGCCCTCATCGACAAGGAGAACGCCCGTGGATGACCTGAACGCCGTCGCGAATCTGCTGGCCAAGCCCGAACCATCCGCCGAGGCGATCACCCGCAGCAGGGGACGTCTCCAGGACAGGATGACGCGGGGCCGCGCCCGCCGGCGCCGCGGCCGGCTCCTGCCGGTGCTGGGCATGGCGGTCGCCGCCGCGGTGGCCGTCGCCGTGATCGTCACGAGCGCGGCCCCGCCCGCCGCCACGCCGATCTCGGGCAGGGACGTCCTGCTCATGGCCGCGGCCAGCGCCGAGCACATCCCCCAGGGCACGGGGACCTATTGGCACATCACGCGTACGTGGCAGGGCCCGGACGCGCCCGAAATGCAGGAGAGCTGGACCACCCGCGACGGCCACCGCTGGTCCAGGAACGAGCCGTACGCCACTCCCGGCGCCGTCGTCGAGGACCCGGCCCCGTTCAGGCTCATGGGCGCCAAGATCGGTTTCGAGGAGCTCGAAGGGCTTCCATCGGATCCGGAGGAGCTGAAGGAGCGCATCGCCGGGCTACCCCGCCATGACAGCGCCATGATCTCCGCCGACCGGCAAGGCGAGCTCGTCTCCCCGCTGATCACCCTGATCACGGAGCTGCCGACGCCCGCGCCGGTCCGTTCGGCTGCATTCGAGGCCCTCGCCGCGACGCCGGGGGTCGAGAACGCGGGGCCGGTCGAGGGCGGGCAGGAACTGCTGATCCCGCTCTCCGGGAGCGTGCAGATCAAGATGGTCGTCGATCCCGAGGCCGCCCGGGTGACGCGCGCCAACATCCTGCTGACCGCCGAAGGGGGCTCGGCGATGAGCAACTCGTACATCTCGGTGGCCACCGAGTGGACGGACGAGCTGCCGCGGTGAAATCGTCGCAGCCCAGGCGGGTACGGCCGGTGTGCGGACCGCGGGGAACTCGAGTTCGGCGACCTCGGCACTATGGCCGCCGAGGGGTGCCCGTAGTCCGCGAGGCCGAGGCCCGCCGCTGACGGCCGCCGCCTTGGTGAGGTGTCCCGTGTCAGGCGACCGTCACTCCGCCTTCGGTGGAGTCGATGGAGCGGCTGAGTTCCTCCCAGGCGTAGAAGTCGTCCTGGACGCGTTGGCGTCCGGCGGCGACCAGGCGGAGCGCGTCCGAGCCGAGCAGGAGATGCACGGGCGGCTTGTCCACGTCCAGGAGGGTGAGGATGGCGTCGCCCGCGCGATCAGGGTCACCGATGCCCTGGCCCGCGAGGGCCTGGCGGCGGGTCCGGACGGGGTCGAACAGCGCGTCGTAGTCGGCGATGCTGCGCGGTGTGCGGACCAGTGACCTGCCTGCCCAGTCGGTCTTGAACGCGCCGGGGGCCACGGCGGTGACTCGCACGCCGAACTGGCCGACCTCCTGGGCGAGCGTGTCGGTGATGCCTTCCAGCGCCCGGCGGCGGTGCCCGCGAGGGCGAACAGATGCCGCCGCTCGACGTCGTCGAACCGCAGCGCGTCGCTGAGGGCGTGCAGCACCTGCTCGGACGGCTGCCGGGCACGGCCTTGCTCCAGACGGGTGTAGTACTCGGTGCTCACCCCGGCCAGCTGTGCGACCTCACTGCGCCGCAGACCGGCGACCCGGCGACCGGCGCCGAACTCGACCGGCAGGCCGACCTCGTCCGGCGTGAGTCCAGCACGGCGGGCCCGCAGGAAGTCGCCCAAGTCGCTGTTGCCCATGCCTCAAGTCTGGCCATCGCTCTTCCGATGACCAAGGGGGTGGCTGGCCCTGCCAGTACTACACACCAGGTGGCAGAGGTCGCGAGAGTCCGCCGGGAACGGAAGGGCGGCCTGCGCCATCGCCCGGCTGCACCGAGCGCGGCCAGGCGGTCCGGCGGGCGGTGCCTCCCCACAGTAGCTCGCTCGCGTTCAGCCGCCCCATGATCGACGTGGTTCCGAGCTGCCACGGAGCAAGCGCTCGGCGCCGCCCACCTGGGATACGTGTGATCTGCCATGACCCGCGCGTCCGCGCGGAGGGCGCCGGCCCACGGTCGGGTCGCCTCACCCCGGCAACGCCCGTACGCCGAGTCCCGTCAAGGGGTCTCGAAGTCTGCTCGGTGGTCGGCGGCCCACTGCGCCAGAGTACGGCCCGGCCGCCCGGTCACTGCCGTGACGGGACGTGGGCTCTCGGGCCGGTGAGCGGGATCGCCTCACCCAGATGGTCGTCGGAGAGCAGGGTCTCGGCGGCGGCCTCGGCGACGTCGTACTCGTGGATCGGGGCCTGGGCCGAGGTGCGCTGCCAGGATCGCCGCTGCGTCACTCGGGTGGTGCCGTCGATCACGGGCGCGTCCCCGCTCCGATGAGGGACGTGGCGTCCAGTTCGGTCATTCCCCGTTCGCGCAGGAGGCGTCCGAAGGCTGCGCGTACCTGATCGACGGCGGCATCCTCCAGGCCGGAGAGCATGCCGCGGAAGCCGCTGCCGAGCACCACCTGCCAGGCGCGCGCGGCGTCCAGGGGGATGCGCAGGGGGAAGCGCGTCACGGTGACCCGCGTCGGCCCGCGCGCGGTGAGCCAGGAGCGCAGGTCCTCCTCGGTGTCGATCGTGGACGCCGCCTGCCTGCTGGCCGGGGGAGCCACGGGGGCTTGCCGGACGTGCGCGACGGCTTCGGTGAACAGCCGGCCGAAGCTCTCCATGGCGCCCTGGGCCCAGGCGGTGATGACCAGGCGTCCGCCGGGCCGCAGCAGCTCGGCCAAGCGGGAGACGGCGGTGTCCATGTCCGGCAGGAAGAAGACGCCGTGAACGCATTGCACCACGTCGTAGGGCCGGTCCTGCCAGGTGGTCGCGTCGGCTCGGACGAAGCGCACGTTCCGCAGCCCTTCGGCGGTGGCGCGGCGGCGGCCGTGGGAGAGGAGCCCTGCCGCGAGGTCGATGGCGTCCACGTGGCCGTGCGGTCCGGCCGCCCGCGCGGCGGGGATGGCGGAGGCGCCCGCGCCGCAGCACACGTCCAGCACCCGTTCGCCTGCTGCGATCGCGGCGGCCGCGACGGTGGCCTCGCCGATCGGGTTCCACAGCAGCGGTGAGACCTCGACGTAGTGGGTGGCTGCCCTGTCGAAGACGGCGCCGATGCCGGCGGATGTCATGGGGAATCTCCGTAGGAATGAGTGGGGATGTGGCGCTTCAGGATGCTCAAAAGGGGGCGCAGGCACAGCTCCTGGTCGGCGGCGTGGGCGAGGAGCTCGTCGTCGTGGCCGACGACGGCGCCGCCGGCTGCGAGGTCGCGCACGACCTGGATGATGGAGCGCAGGTGTCGGCGGTCCACGCCGGAGCGGGCGTCGTGCTCGACGTCGGGCACGCGGCGGCCGTGGAAGGCACAGCGCAGCCCTTCCGCGCGCAGGGTGGTGTCGTCGAGGGAGGCGAACTCCGCGCCGGTGCAGGTCCGGCGCACGTTCTCGGTCCTGATCACAGCAGCGTGACCGTGGTCGACGCCGCCGCGACGAGCGCGGTGACCGGATCGGTGATGCCCAGGCGCGGCGGGTGCGGGGCCGTGGGCTAGGGGGCGGAGCCGAGCCCGCGGAGCAGGCCGAAGACGATGGTGGAGAAGTCGAGGGCGACCAGCGTGCCGGGGGACACGTGGTGGGGGCCCATCGTCGATGCGGCGCCCGGCGGGGGTGGTGGTGGTCATGCGGTGCCTTCCGGGGTGAGCTGCCAGCCGCGGGCGCGCAGGCGCTCATGCCAGAAGCGGGCGTACGTGCCGCCGGCCGCGAGCAGGCTGTCGTGGTCGCCGCGTTCGGCGATCCGGCCGTGGTCGAGCACGAGGATGTGGTCGGCGGCCACGACGGTGGACAGGCGGTGGGCGACGACGATGACGGTACGGTCGCGGGCCAGTTCGGCGATGGCGTCGGCGACGGCGGCCTCGTTGGCCGGGTCGAGGGCGGCGGTGGCCTCGTCCAGCAGCACGATGGGGGCGTCCTTGAGCAGGGCGCGGGCGATCGAGACGCGCTGCTTCTCGCCGCCGGACAGGGTGGAGCCGGCCTCGCCCACGCGGGTGTCCCAGCCGTCGGGCAGGCGTTCGACGACCTCGTCGAGGCGGGCGATGCGGGCCACCCGGTCCAGGTCGGCGTCGGTGGCGTGCGGGGCGGCCATGCGCAGGTTGTCGGCGATGGTGCCCTCGAACAGGTAGACGTCCTGGAAGACCTGCGCGGTCAGCCGGGAGACGCCGGCGCTGCCCAGCTCGCGCACGTCCCGGCCGCCGATGCGGATCGACCCCTCGGTGACGTCGAAGAAGCGGCCGAGCAGTTTGAGCAGGGTGCTCTTGCCCGCGCCCGACGGGCCCACGACGGCGGTGAAGCTTCCGGCGGGAATGTCCACGTCGATGCCGTCGAGGACGGTGGGGGCCCCGCCGTCGGCATCGTCGTAGCGGAAGCGCACGCCGCTCAGCTCGATGGCGGTGCCGGCGGGTTCGGCGGGCGCTGCCGGTTCGGGCAGCGGCGGCACGGCCAGCAGGGCGCGTACGCGGCCGATGGCGTCGGCGTTGATCTGCACGGTGCCGGCCAGCTCGCCGAGCTGGGAGAGGGGGTCGAGCATGCGCAGGGTGACGACGAGCACTCCGATCATCACCGGGAGGGAGATGGAGCCGTTCAGGGTCAGGCCGACGGTGAGGGCGATGACGGCCGTGACGACCAGTTGCAGGGTGCCGAAGAAGGCGATCATCCCCCAGGCCCCCCGGATGGTGAGCCGTGACTGGGAGCCCTGCTGGCGGATCAGGGACTCCTCCAGGGTGCCGAGTTCGGGCCGGTCGAGCACGCCGTAGGCGCGCAGGGTGGGCTGCTGGCGGGCGTACTCGACGATGCGGGAGGCGCTGACGCCGATGTCGTGGTCGTAGTCGTCGTCGTTGCGCCGCACGATGGCCATGAGCAGGCGCAGGGCCAGCGCGCACAGCAGCGCTCCGGCGGTGAAGGCCGCGCCGATCCGCCAGTCGAGCAGGAAGCTGCCGACGATCATGGTGGCGGGGGCGGTGAGGCCGACGACGACGTGGCGCAGCAGGTGGGCGGGGATGTTGGCGACGTCCATGGTGCCCTTGCCGAGCATGCGCCCGATCGGGCCGGTGCGGTCGCCGCGGAACCAGCCGATCGGCAGGGTGGCCAGGTGGTTGCCGAGGCGTTCGTGGAAGCTCGTCAGCACGTCGGTGCCGACGACGTACCCGAGGGAGGTGCTCCACGCCAGCAGCGCGTGGTGGGCGGCGACCGCGGCGGCGATCGCGCCCGCCCAGAGCCAGAACCGGCTCCAGTCGGGTGGCGTGGTGGTGAGGGTGGTCACGAGCGGGGCCACGAGCAGGAAGCCCAGCCCTTGCAGGATGCCCTGCCCGGCCTGGGCGGCGAGCATGACGCGCAGGTGACGGCGCCCGCGCTCGTCGAGCAGCTCGTCCAGGTAGCGGATCATGGTGATCATCGGCCGGCCTCCAGTCGCTCGGCGGCGCCCTCGCGGGCGCGCTGGTCGTGCTGCCACAGCCGGGCGTACAGGCCCTGGCGGGCGAGGAGTTCGTCGTGCCGTCCCCGCTCGGCGACGCGGCCCTCGTCGAGGACCACGATCTGGTCGGCGCCGCGGATCGTGCTCAGCCGGTGCGCGATGACCAGCACGGTGCGCCCGCGCGCGACCTCGCTGAGCGCGTCCTGGATGCGGGCCTCGTTCTCGGGGTCCGCGCCGGCGGTCGCCTCGTCCAGGACGAGGATCGGCCGGTCGGCGAGGATGGCGCGGGCGATGCAGACCCGCTGCCGCTCGCCGCCGGACAGCTCGGCGTCCTCGCCCGCCACCGAGTCCAGCCCGCGCGGCAGCGTGTCCAGGCGGTCGAGGATCTGCGCCTTGGCCGCTGCCGCGCGCACGGCTTCGTCATCGGCGTTCGGGCGGGCCAGGCGGATGTTGTCGCGGACGCTCATGCGCAGCAACGCGGAGTCCTGGAAGACGAAGGCGACGTGCCGGTACAGCTCGGCGGGGTCGAGGTCGCGCAGGTCGACGCCGTGCAGCTCGACCGAGCCCTGCTGCGGGTCGTCGAAGCGGGGCAGCAGCCTGGCCAGGGTGGACTTGCCGGACCCGGACGGGCCGACCAGCGCGGTCACCGTGCCCCGTTCGAGCTCCAGGTCCACGCCGTCGAGCGCGACCGTGTCGCCGTAGGCGAAACGCACCCCGCGCATCCGTACCACCGGGCCGGAAGCGGCGGGGTCGGGCACGATCGGGCTCGCCGGGACGGGCAGCTCCGGTGTGGAGAGCACCTCGCCGATGCCGCGCGCCACGCTGAGCGCCGTGACCAGCGGGTGGATCGACATCATGACCGTCATCAGGCCCGCGGTGGTGACCGTCCCGAACACCAGGAACGCGATGAGACTCGTCAGCGGCAACCAGCCGGCGGCGGTGAGCAAGCCGCCCGCGGCCACCATGACGACGAGCACGCTCGGCGGTGACAGGAGGATCTCCGCGATGACGGAGGCCACGGTCGTCGCCTTCGCCCACTCCAGGAAGAAGCGGGCGAAATTTCGGGATACCTCCTGAAATCTACGGCTGGCCGCCCCTGGCGTGCCGAACGCCTTGACCACCCCGATGCCGTTCACGAACTCGACCGCCGCCCCGCTCAGCCGCGTCAGCCACACCATGAACTCCGGGTACTTCGTCCCCGCGCCCGCCATCGCCCGCTGGTACACGATCAGCCCGCTGACCAGCGGGACCAGGCTGATCAGCGCCATCCGCCAGTCCACGAGGAACAGGTAGCCGACCGCCACCAGCACCGGGACCGCGGCGGCCGTCACCTCCACCACGGAGTGGGCGATGAGGTGGTGCAGCGCGGCGACGTCGTCCTCGACCGTCTTCTTCACGATCCCCGAGTTGCGGTCGGTGAACCAGCCGAGGGGGAGCCTGCGCAGCTTGCGCAGCAGGTCCCGCCGGATCTGGAACGACACCCGGATGTCGGCCAGATGGGTCAGCACGCCCGCGCCGAACGTGCCGAGCTGCTTGACGGCGAGCGCCACGAGCGCGACCACGATGACCGGCCACACGTCCGTGCTCCCCTGCAGCAGGCGCCGGCTGATCTCGACGACCGCGATCAGCGGCGCCATTCCGGCGAGCGCGCTGATCCCGGTCAGGACACCGCAACCGATGAGGGTGGCGCGAGCGGGAGCCAGCACCGATGGGCTCGTGGAAGCGGACATGCGTCACCTCTGACGGTAAACGGACGACAATTTGAGCAAATGATAATCATTGTCGCTCGATTTCGTAACCCGTCATCCTCGTCCTGTGTGCCTGACGGGCGTGGCGGTCAACCCGCGTTGGAAAGGGCCGCCGCTGTACCGTTCACGAAGCAGATCCGCTACGAGCGCGATACGGCCGTGTGGTGACCAGCAGGGGAGTGGCCTCGCTCACCAGGCCGCCTCAGTCGGTGTCAGGCGGGGGCGACCCGATGCCGAGAAAGCCGAGCGACGTGACGGCGCCCGGGCGGATTCGCGCTTGTGACGGTCAGGGAGGACGGGGCCGGCGATGTGCGGGCCGATGGTGCGCCGCCGCACGTGGAACGGGGACGCGCCGGCGGCCCGTACGGCCGGCACGTGATCGGCCGAGGCCGCCCGCCGGGTGGCCGTGCGCGCGACGAGGCCGTGGTTCACCCGGCCGAGCGGAACGAGGGCGATCAGGACGGTGACGTGGATGACCGCGTCACGACCGGGCAGCCATGCCCGATGGGCTTCTTCCTCCGCACCGGCGTGGAGGAGTTCCGCCGGCGTGCTGCGCTCCTGCTCCTGCGGCGGTCCGCAACCAGGGCGGCCATGCTCAGGACGACCAGCACCACGCCCGCCGCGATCACCAGCGGCCGGAAGCCGGGCTCGACGTAGTCGGCGAAGTCCGCGGAGAAGGCCGAGATCTTCGACAGCGCCCCCGGCGGGCAGGAGGAGCAGCAGATTCTGCGTGACCCGGTCCGTCTGCGGAGCCCTATTCGTACGGCTCGGCCGGCTGCGCGACGGCGGTCACGCCGGTCGCGGCCAACGCGGGCACCACATAGTCCTCGGGTATGCCCTCCGGCCACGGAACCCAGGTGCCCGTGACCGTCACCCACGAGTCCTCCGCCGGGGCGGCCGCCCCCTTGATGGCGACCTCCAGCGCGAGCGCGTCGGCGGCGCAGCAGCGGATCTGCATCCGGGTCAGATACCAGCTCCTGCCGCCCTCGGCCGGGACGGCGAAGCCGGTCAGTCTGACCTTCCTGCCCGCGAGCGACGGCCCTGACCGCGCGTAGGCACGGCCGATGAACTCGCCCAGCGTCAGTTCCGTCACCCCGTCTCCCGCCAACGTGCTGTAGGACCCGGTCCGGGCGAGCGCCGGCGGGCTGTCGCTCTGCCTGGCCGCGAAGGCGCCGAGCGCGGGCGGGGCGATCAGCACGATGGCGAAGGCGGGCACGGCCAGCAGCCACGCCACCCGCGTCCCATGGTGATGGGCGGCGCCGGGCCGGTCCAGCAGGTCGGCGACGACGGACAGCAGACCGAGAACCGCCAGCACCGCCCCGGCCCCCACGAGCAGCGGCCGGAAGCCAGGTTTGACGTAGTTGACGTACGTCATGGAGAACGCGGAAATGCTCAGCACCGTCGCGCCCAGGATCAGCAGGACGGCGCCCTGCGCCTGGCGGCTCACCGCAGGGCCCAGCCGGCGACGAAGCTGACCCCGACCGCGAGGACCAGCGTGAGCGGCGCGAACCGCCAGGCGAACGCCCGGCCGAACGTGCCCGCCTGCAGGGCGATGAGCTTCAGGTCCACCATCGGCCCGACCACCAGGAACGCCAGCTTCGCGGTGGGGGAGAAGGCCGTGAACGAGGCCGCCACGAACGCGTCGGCCTCCGAGCAGATCGACAGCAGCACCGCCAGGAGCGCCAGCACCAGCACGGACACGACCGGCACCCCGGCCACCGTGGTCAGCCAGTCGCGAGGGATCACCACGTTCAAGGTCGCCGCGGCCAGCGCGCCGACCACCAGGAACCCGCCGGCGTGCAGCAGGTCGTGACGCATCGCGTCCACGAAGACGCTCACCTTGCCCTCGCTGGTCCCGGCGGCCCGGCGGGGCGCCGGCAGCCACGCGGCCCGCCCGAACCGAGCCCAGATCCAACCGGCCAGCACGGCCACCGCCAGCGAGGCGGCGAACCTGGTCACCACCATCGACGGGTCATCGGGAAAGGCCACCGCGGTGGCCACCAGCACCACCGGGTTGATCGCCGGGGAGGCCAGCAGGAACGCCAGCGCCGCCGGCGGCGCCACGCCGCGCGCCATCAGCCCGGAGGCCACCGGCACCGACGCGCACTCGCAGCCGGGCAGCACCGCCCCCGCGATGCCCGCCACCGGCACCGCCGCGTAGGTGCGCCGGGGCAGCGCCCGCGTCCATAACGACGCGGGCACGAACGCGGTGATGGCCGCGGACAACGCGACCCCCAGCACCAGGAACGGCAGCGCCTGTACACACACCGCCACGAACACGGTCGCCCAGGTCTGCAGCGCCGGATGCGTCAGGTAAGGCGCGAGCAGGAACCGTCCCGCCGCGAGCAGGACCACGAGAACGATGAACGCCCAGGGCAGCCGGAACCCGCCCAAGCCTCGTTGCGACCCGTACTCCGGCAACCGGCCACCCTCAGGAACCGGCCGATCCGCCGTGCTCTGCTGCGACATCACCCTCCCAACCGCACACGGGTACGCCGCAGCAGACTAGCGCGGCTGTCTCAACGCCTACGCCCAACAGCGGAGATGGAGCCGTCCGGAGCGGCCGAGCTGCCGATAGGTACGGAGACGCAGGTCGGTACGGGTGGTGCGCTGCTGTCGCGGGCCACGAGCCGGGCGCGGACCTGTTCAGGGCTCGCCGTGAGATGAACCACGACACCTCGACGGGCTCGCACCATGACCAGCAGGTCGGTGATCTGCGAGCAGGTGAGGCGGCACCGTGCTGGCGCATGGCGGTGGCGGCCGGCAGCCAGGGGTGGAGCTGGTGCCGCCCCCTGGCGGTGGGCCCGCGCGGAAGGCCGTCGGATCGTCGAATCGACGGCGACCTTGGTCATCGAGACGGCTTTCCAGCTTCCCTGCGTGCCATGGTGGCTCTACTGTTTCAGCAGCCTGCCCCGGCCTGTTCTCCCGGCCCCTCTCGGTGCGCCGCCATCGCAGACTCGGCCGCCTGGGGGAGGGCCGTGGCGATGCAGTCGAGGACGCGCTGGAGTCCGTACCGGAACTGATCGCCGCGGCTCAGGTGGAATCGGTGCGCCTCCGTCACGATCCTGCTGAAGATCGGGTACTCCCCGCTCTTCAGCAGCTGCTCAACGTACGGGCCGCTCCGCGCCATCCATTCCGACTCGCTGAGCCCGCTGCGGCGGACCTCTTCGGCCCAGCTGATTTCCTCGCGGGCGGCGCCCTCGACATAGCCGTTCAGAATGGCCATGAGGGCGAGGTTCTCGTCGATGGAGACGTGGGGGTCGAGGGCGCCCATCACCCGTTCGATCACGAGCAGCTGGTTGGGGCCGAAGCTGGGGAGTGACCGCTGCACGGTGGCGATCCACGGGTGCCGCAGCCACATCGCGCGCAGCCCGTCGGCGTAGCGCGTCAGGTCCGCGCGCCAGTCGCCCGAGGGCATGCCCTCGACGTCGATCTCGCCCTGCAGCCGGTCGACCATGAGCTCGATCAGGTTGTCACGGCTCGGCACGTAGCGGTAGAGCGACATCGCGCCCGCGCCGATCTCGGCGGCGATGCGCCGCATGGTGGCCGCCTCCAGTCCCTCGGCGTCGGCGATCCGGATCGCTGCCTCGGTGATCTGCGCGCGGCTGTAGGCCGGTTTCCGCCCATAGGTCGCGCCCTCGGGCCGCATCCAGATGCTCACGTACTCGGCGTCGGTCACCGCTCCACTCCTCCCGGTTGCGTACATGGTACCCATTGGCCTAGGGTGATCGCCACGAACGCGTACAACGTACCCAATGGAGGGGACATGGCGGATCCGATCGTGGTCGCCGAGGGGCTGCACAAGTCCTTCGGCGACACCCATGCACTACGTGGCCTGGACCTCAGCGTTCCGGCGGGAACGGTATGCGGGGTGCTGGGGCCGAACGGCGCCGGTAAGACGACCGCGGTGCGCATCCTGGCGACCCTGTCCGACCCCGACGCCGGACACGCCCGCATCGCCGGACACGACGTCGTCCGCGAGGCCGCCCAGGTGCGCGAGCGGATCGGGCTCGCGGGCCAGTACGCCGCCGTGGACGAGAAGCTCACCGGCCGCGGCAACCTGCGCATGTTCGGGCGGCTGTACCACCTGCCGCGACGTCAGGCGCACCAGCGGGCCGACGAGCTGCTGGACCGCTTCGGCCTGACGGACGCCGCCGACCGGCCCGTTCACGGCTACTCCGGCGGCATGCGGCGCCGCCTCGACCTGATCACCTGCCTCATCCTGCGCCCCGAGGTGCTCTTCCTGGACGAGCCCACCACCGGCCTGGACCCGCGCAGCCGCGGCGAGATCTGGGACAGCATCCGCGAGTTGGTGGCCGACGGCACCACAGTGCTGCTCACCACCCAGTACCTGGACGAAGCCGACCAGCTGGCCGACGACATCGCCGTCATCGACCACGGAAAGGTGATCGCCACCGGCACGCCCGACGAGCTGAAGGCCACGATCGGCGACCGCCTCGACGTCACCCTCGAAGACCCGGCCACGCTGCCGGCAGCGGCGACCGTACTGACCACCCTGGCCGGCACCGAACCCACGACGACCGACGCCGACCGGCTCACCGTCGCCCTGCCCGCCACCGGCCTCCGGCTCGCCGACATCGTCCGCGAGCTCGACCACGCCGGGGTTGCCGCCGCCGACCTGAGCCTGCGCCGCCCCACCCTCGACGAGGTGTTCCTGCGCCTCACCGACCGCAAGGAGACCATGCGATGACCGCTTCCACCGCCTCACCGCTGGGCCGCGTCCGCTGGACGTTCGCCGACGGGCTGACCCTGGTCGGCCGCGAGCTGGGCCGGCTCCGGCAAGAACCTGGGCAGATTGTCGCCGCGCTGATCTTCCCGGCCGTCATGGTGCTGCTGTTCGGCTACGTCTTCGGCAGCGCCATCCAGGTGCCCGGTGGCGGCGACTACCGCGAGTACCTCATGCCCGGCCTGTTCGCGATGGTGACCTTCTCCGCCTGGCTGGGCGTCATGACACGGGTGGCCGCCGACGCCTCCCGCGGTGTGATGGACCGGTTCCGCTCCATGCCGATGGCGCGGCTGGCGGTGCCCTTCGGGCAGACCGGCGCCGACCTGCTGACCGGCCTGCTGATGCTGGCCATCATGGTGGGAACGGGCCTGCTGGTGGGCTGGCAGCCGCACCGCGGACTGATCCCCGCGGCCCAGGCGTTCCTGCTGATGATCGTGCTGCGGTACGCGCTGAGCTGGGTGGGCGTCTATGTGGGCCTTGCCGTGAAGAACGACCAGGTCGCCGACGCGATGGTGCCGCTGGGCCTGCCGTTCACGATGCTGTCGAACGCGTTCGTCCCGACCGACGGCATGCCCGGCTGGCTGCGCTTCCTGGCCGACTGGAACCCGGTCAGCGCGCTCACCGCCGCCTCACGGGAACTCTTCGGCAACCCGGGTGGTGCGTCCGGAGACGTGGCCTGGCCGCTCGCACATCCGGTGACCACCGTCCTGCTCTGGTCGGCCGCTCTGCTGGTGATCTTCATCCCGCTGTCCCTCCGCGCCTACATGCGCAGAGGACGCTGAACGCTCCAAGCATCCGTGAGCCGCGTGCCCTCCACCGAACAGTTCTCCCCCGAAGGGCATCACAACGACACAAAACGCCCACTCGGATCGAGCGCAAGCCCGCCGGCGCCGCCTACACCACCACGATGGAGTACGACGACGTCGGCCGGCTGACCAATCAGACCGCACCGGGCAACAAGGACCGCCAGCTACACCTACAACGCGGCCGGGGAGAACACCCAGGTCACCAACCCCGGCACCACGATGACCCTGCACGGCGACCTGGTGGCCACCTTCACCACCAGCGTGCAGACCTCCACCGCGTACGACCCGTTCGGCTCGGTCACCGCCCAGACCGGCACCAACACCGGTCGCGGTCACCCGGCCGCGACATCCTGACGCTGGAGCCGAGCCCGTCGGTGCAGGCCAACCGCTACGCCCACGCCAACGCCTCACCCCTGACCGGCACCGACCCCACCGGCCGCTCCTCCCAGACAATTCTGCCGGGCGGCTCGCTACAAGAGGCCGGCTCGGGTCGCGGAGGGTGCATCTCCAGCGGCAGCATCTGCTACGAGACGGAGCAGAACGACTACATGTCCGGCTGGTCACCCAGGCTGACGACCGAGGAACTGGCGACGAACTGGATTCTGGTCGGCGGCATGGAGAGCATACGAGCTCGTCGTTAGGCACTGGACGGACATCCGGCAGGCCGCTTCGAACCGGGGACAATGAGAATGTGCTGGGTGCGGTTCCCCTGCATGAAAGCCGCTGGCAGAAGGAAAGGCGCATCCAGCGAACTATGAAAGGGGAGTGATGTGCCAATGCGAACAATGACCGCAATTGTTCTCGCGGCCTCTCTTCTCGCCGGGGGCTGCGCGGCACAGCCCGAGGAGGTCGATCCCGGCGTGCTGGGTGAGGTGCGCAAGCTGGGCGCGGTTGTCTGGGAAGAACGCCACGAAGGCCTGTCGGGAACTGAAACCGTCGTCACCAATAGTCTCGTGGTCGACATCTCAGGCAATTCCGAGGCTGAGTCACTCCAGAAGGCGGTCGCGCGCCTCCACAGCCGAAACTGGGTCATCTCCACGGATGCTTCGCCGCTGAATGTATGGATGAAATCGCCCCAGTGGGAAGGCGCCACCATCGCCCTTAATGTGTTCAGCGTCTCTGATGAACAGGACGACCCCGAAGTGAAGAAGGTCCTTGCAAGGCAGGGATCGCGCTCAGGACAATCGGTGCCTTATCCAGCAGAGCTGCCCGCGGTTTGTCTGCGTTTGATGCTCAAGCCGCACGCACGACAAGGGAAGGCGCTCCCATGAAGGCAGGGGCCCCGGCAGTGAGTTTCTATGTTCAGGCCCGTCACGTTGATCAGTTGTTGTAGACGGGGAAGGCGGCATGGTGGCTGAGGAGGTTGCGGCGGGCGTGGGCGACGTTGGCGCAGCCTGCCGGACGGACGACCACACGCCAGCTGGCCCCTGTCCAGGATGTCGAACCGACAGGGCGTTCCAAGGTGAAGCGTGCCGAACACATCCACGCTTGACCTTGACCATGAAGCGATGCCCGGCGCCCAGGTGGCAGGGTGATCGATCGCGGCATGTGAGCGAACGGCGCCTTGTGAAGCGGTGATCCGGGGTGCGGCGCTGATCAGCCCGCGAGCCGATAGGTGGGCCCGTCACACGGGTGGGCCCACGCGTCAGAGGCCGAGCAGGTGAGGGAGAAGCCCGCGAATCTGATCGGCGGCCAGGTCGCGGCGGCTGCCGGGCACGTCTCGTCTCTCCTTGGCATTGATCGCTGACCACCCCTCCGAGACAGCCGACGTTCCAAAGGCGAGGAACCTCGTGAAACGGAAACCCGGCTGATCGGTCCGCGTGGCTCGGGCGCGGTGACCAGCGTGATCGGAGCTTCCGCCATCCGGGCGGCGGCCTGTCGGCGCCGACAGGCCGCGTGCCACGGCACCGATCCGCCAGGTCTACCGGCGCATCCGCCAGTCCGAGATGACCGGCTCCACCATGACGGGATTCCGGGCCTCTACCGGTCCTCGATCCCGTCTGCGCCGTCACGTCCGAGCCCGACCGCTCGCGCCGCAGGCGGCGGCGCGGGAAGGCCGCGGACGTCAGGCGCCGAGCGGGCCGTGCGCCTGCGCCGACAGATTCTGCCAGTCGGTCCAGGTCTTGAGCCGGTCCGCGTACGCCTGCTGGATCATGGGGTAGAAGTCCTTGCCGAACAGCACGCGCAGGGGCGGGTCGTCGGTGTCCGCGAGGGTGAGCAGCGCCTGGGCGGCGGCGGCCGGGTCGCCCGTCGGTTGCTGCGCGGTGGCCCCGAGACGCTGGCGCAACTCGTCGTAGGCCGGGTGCATCTGCGCCATGTGGCCGTAGTCGAGAGGGTTGTCGCCGTCCCGGGTGGCGAAGGCGTCCGGCTCGATGATGGTCACCTTGACGCCGAACGCGGCGACCTCGCCGGCGAGGGCCTCGTTGAGGCCTTCCAGGGCCCACTTGGAGGCGTGGTAGGCGCCGACGAGCGGCATGGCGACGATCCCGGCCACCGAGGAGAGCTGGATGATGTGCCCGGAGCGCTGCTCGCGCAGGTGCGGCAGGGCGGCCTGGATCACCCACACCGCGCCGAACAGGTTGGTCTCCATCTGGTCGCGCAGTTCCTGCTCGCTCAGCTCCTCGACCGCGCCGACCTGGGTGAAGCCGGCGTTGTTCACGATGACGTCCAGGCGGCCGAAGTGCTCCTTGGCCTGTTTCACGCTGTCGAAGACGGCCGGCTTGTCGGTCACGTCCAGCGCCAGCGGCAGCAGCGCGTCGCCGTAGGTGGTGGCCAGGTCGTGCAGGCTCGCCGTGGTGCGGGCGGTCGCGGCGACCTGGTCGCCGCGGGACAGGGCGGCCTCGACGAAGTTACGGCCGAGCCCGCGCGAGGAGCCGGTGATGAACCAGACCTTGCTCATGATGTCCTTTCGTTCCGCCCGGGCCGCGGTAGTTGTGCGGCGGTCACCGCGCGCCAGGCCGGGGCGATCGCTTATGGAAAGGTGTGCCGCGCCGAACGTTCGCGCGGCGTCCTGACGAACATGTGGCGCTGACGGCCCCTTCCCTGTGACAGCGCCGTCGTGTGACGTGCGCCACGATCTCGGATGTCACAGGCGGTGAGACGCGGCCGGCGTCTGGTACGTGGCGGCCGGCCGAGGTCATGACCACGACCAGTACCGCCGCCGAGCGTGCCGTGCAGGAGGACCTGGTCCGACACCCTGTTGGGGATCACGCGGCCAGCGCCTGAGACCTCGACCAGCCCGCCTGCTCGCCACCGCAAGCGGCAACGCGACAATGACCACCTGCGGGGGCCCGGTACAGGGCCGCCGCTGTGACGTGCGGTATCGGTCGCGCCTGTCACACGGCGGCGCGGGCCGGCGTCTCGTGCACAGAGCAGGAATCGCCGACGACAGGCAGGAGCCGGTTATGCACGAGCGCAGCGAGCCGACCACCGGGACGGCCGGACCGCTCATCCACGGCGGCCTGACCGGCCGCGGGACGGGCTCGGCCACCGAGTTGTTCGTCGCCCACCGCAATCTGCTGTTCACCGTCGCCTACGAGATGGGTCGAGGACGCCCGCATCACCGGCCTCTACTACGTCCGCAACCCCCACAAGCTGACCCGCATCGCCGTCGAAACCCCGCTCACCCTGGGCCCGGCACGGTGACCAGCCGGCCGGCGGCCTCCCAGCGGTCTGGTGGGTGGCACGGCACGAGGAGGCCCGGGCCGGTCCCGCTTCTCCTCCGAACGGCGCCACGACGGCTTCCCGATCTTCACCATCGACGCGGCCACCCTGCCCCAGTTCCCCACCCAGTCGCCGCTGATGTTGGACATGGACGGCGCTGCACGGAGCGCGAGATCGCATCGTCCAGGTCCTTCAGAGCGGCCGAGCCGCCCGGCAGGACCGTGCGGGTCTCGCAGCAGGGCGCCGACCCGCGTCAGCACGGTGCCGGGCGGACGGTGGCCTTGCTCGCCGATGGCCAGATGGATCAAGAAGCCCCCGGACTGCGCCAGTACACCGGCCAGCAGGGCACCGCCGCACAGCCATTCCACGCTGTCAGGGAACGCGGCGCGGGGCAGGTACAGCGGATAGACCAGGGACAGCACCAGCAGGACACCGGCGTGGGCGTGGCCGGCGCGGATGAAGCGTTCTCGAAATTCTCCGAGCCGGTCGCGATCGGTGGTGATGAAGCGCAGCAGCGCATGCCCGCCGAACTCGACCGTGACGAGTGACAGGACCGCGATGATCGCCAGGATTCCGGTCGGCTCCATCAACGTCGCCCTGCGGCCGGCAGTTCCGCTGTCCTGCGGACGGGGATGGGGTCGATCTGGCCCATGAATTCTCCTCGCTCATGACACGCCTTCACCGCCGGCAGGTGGCGGACACCGCCCGGTGGGGCCCGGTCAACGGAGATCGTGGCAGGAGACAGGAAAGGGGCGACAGTGTCCCCGTCAGCAGTGGGACGTGCCTTTCGCGCAGGCCGGCGAGAGGCGCCGGCAGAACGGAGCGACGACGATCTCCCGCTCCGGCTCGCCCGCGCCATGCTGTGGGCGTCGTTCGTCATCCTCCTCTACATCCGCACCATGAGCGGGATATGGCGCGGCGTTGAGCCCCTCGGGCTGCTACTGGTGACGCTGTCGTACCCGCCGCTGATCGCGATCGTGGCCCGGCACCGCCGCCCGGCCGTCCAGCGCGGGCTTCTCCTCGCCCTGGTCGGGCTTTACCTCCTGCCGTTCGCGGTGGTCGGGACGCAGTGGGACTGGATGCCCTGGGCGGTGGCCGCCGGAGTGCTGTGCGTGCTGCCGGCCCGGTGGGCCTGGCCGCTGTTCGTCCTGATCGTGGCGGCGGCTGGTGCGGGCGCCGCTCTGCTCGGCTACGGGATGTACTCCTCGCTCTGGTTCATGATCGTCACGGCGGACGACGGTCTCATCGTGTTCGGCCTGGCCGCGCTCGTCGGAACCGTGAGCCGGCTGCACGCCACCCGGGACGCGCTGGCCCGGCCGGCCCGGCTCGGGGAACGCCTGCGGCTCGACGGCGAACTACGCGACCTGCTCGGGGGAAAACTCCAGGCGACCGCGTTCCGGATACGCAAAGCGGCGGCAGCGGAGCCGCCGGACGCCGGGGAGGACCTGCGCGAGAGTGTCGCGCTCGCCCGGCGCACCCTGGCGGAGGTGCGGGCGACGGCCGCCGCCTACCGGGCCGGCGCGATCACCGGGCCGGCGATGCCGATCGGGTCGTCCCGCCCAGCCCGGATCATCCTGCTCGCCGTGCTGCTCATCCAGTGCGTGCTCGTGTTGAGCAACCTCTACTATGTCGAAGCCGCCGGCACGCTGACGATGGCGTCGGCCGCCGCCGGGCTCGCGATCATCGTGGTGCTGCAGATGATGCCGCAGACCCGCGCCACCCTGATCGTCCAGGGCCTGCTGATCCTGCTTCCGCTCGCGGTCATCCCCGGCTCGTGGGACCGCGTGCTGAGCTACCTCACCGGCAAGGTGCTGCTGCATGGGCGGCCCCCTCGATCCTGGGGATTCGCTGGCGTCATCCTGGCCGGGCACGTGACGCTCGTACTGGCCGAGGAAGGCGTCGAGGCCAGCAACGTCCTGGCCAACCTGGGCGGTCACCTCATGCTCGCGTGGCTCGTCTACAGCCTGGGACGGCTCAGCGAGCTGATCACTGTGTTGGAGCGGGCACGACACGAGCTCGCCGAGGACGCCGTGCAACAGGAACGGACCAGAGTCTCCCAGGACCTGCACGACATGCTCGGCTTCAGCCTGTCGGCGGTCGCGCTCAAGGGCGAGGTGGCCGGACGCCTGCTGGACACCGACCCCGGGCGGGCCAGAGCCGAGATGGCTTCTTTGGTGTCTCTGGTGGAACGGGCGGTGGCGGAGCTGGAGGCCATCACCGGTGACCGGGTCGAGCTGCACCTGGGTGCGGAAGCCGAGGCCGCACGCCAGGTCTTGGCCTCCGCCGGCATAAACGTCTCGGTACGGATCGAGACCGGACCGGTGCCGGCCGACGTCGACACCGCGCTGGCGGCCGCGCTCCGCGAGAGCGTCACCAACGTGCTGAGGCACAGCCGCGCTCGCACCTGTCAGATCACCGTGTCCGGTACCGGCGATCTCATCCGGTTACGTGTGGTCAACGATGGCGCCGCGCCCGCCGCCCGAGCCGAAGTCCCGGTGGCGGCGCGACCGGACGGGCGCGGTTGCGGGCTTGGCAGCTTGGCCCGGCGCTCCGGGGACCGCTTGACGGCCGGGTATCGGCCCGGCGACAGGTTCGAGGTGGTCGTCGAGTTCCCGTTGAAGCCGGCCGCGCTTCCTGACGACCCGGTGGGAAACACCCGCCTGGGGGATCGGTGAAGTCCCGACCCGATACCTGTGTCACCCCTCGTGAGGAGAGGAAGCGGAGGCCCCACCCGGTGATAATGTCGCCTTCATCGGCCTGCTACGCCTTTCGAGTGGTTTCCCCGGAGGATCCGCGGCGGGCCAAGGCAGGCCTCGACCGGCCTTCCGCTCCGGCCAACCCCGAGAGGGCAGGCTGTGGACCTGGTGACGCGGCTCTGGAAAGCACCGTCCGGGCCGCTGGCGGCCGTGGCGTGTGCTCTTTCACCGGCGCAGGTCAGCAGCACCGTTACGAAAGGCGAGGAGGAGAAGTACGTGATTCGCGTGCTCATCGCCGAGGACATGCACATTCTGCGCGAGGCCCTGGTCCAGCTGTTGTCGTTGGAGGACGACATCCAGATGGTGGCGCAGCTCGCCACCGGCGCCGAGATCGTGGAGGCGGCGGTGGAGCGCCGGCCCGACGTGGCGGTGATCGACATCGGCCTGCCCGGGATGGACGGCGTCACAGCCGCCGCCGAACTTCGGACCCGGCTCCCGGCCTGCAAGATCTTGTTCCTGACCGCACTCACCAGGCCCGGCCAGCTGCGCGCGGCGATCGACAGCCACGTGGCCGGGCTCCTGCCCAAGGACATCGGGCCGGCCGAACTGGCTGCGGCGATCAGAACGGTCGCCGGGGGCGGCCGGGTGATCTCTCCCGCGCTGGCGGTCGCGGCGCTGCAGGCCGGGCCAAGCCCGCTGACGCGGCGGGAGACCGAGGTGTTGCGCCTGTCGGCGACCGGTGCGCAGCCCCTGGAGATCGCCGAACGGTTGTTCCTGACCTACGGGACAGTCCGCAACTACCTCACCTCGGCCGTCGTCAAGCTGGACGCCCGTAACCGCGTCGACGCCATCCGGATCGCCACGGAGTCCGGCTGGATCTGACCGGCCCCGGAACCCTGCCGGACTGAGCCTGCGCCGGACTGAGCTTGTGCCGGACTGAGCTTGTGCCGGACTGAGCCTTCGCCCGGCCGGCACCCTTTCTGGCCGAGCGCGCGTGCGGCTGCTGAGCCTGTCCGGCCGCAACCGCACCCCCTTGCGGCGAGCACCTGCTCGAACCGCTCCGCCCCGCCTGCCACCGGCGGGCACGCAAGCGGGGGGAGGTGCCGGGCACGTCAGAAACCCCGTGTCTGACGGCCCCGGCACCTCCGAGGTCTGCGCGGCGGTTACGCCGATGTCCGCGCGGAGATGCGGTCCGGCGCGGCGGCCAGGCGGTGCCTGCGCTTGGGCAAGCCGTACGTGGGGTGCGAGGTGGCCCACAGCGCCGTCCGGTGAATGGCCGCCTGGACCCGCGAGGGCTGCCGGCCGCCCTGGTACTTCGGCTTCGGCTTCCCTTGGTCGTCGACTGTTTGCAGGATCGCGTTCCGCCGTCCCAGGCTGATGTGGTTGTAGGTGTGCACCAGCTTGGTGTGCGGGACGGCGCGCCCGGTCAGCCGTGCCATGATCGCCTCGATGGCCTGCCGGCCGGTGTAGCCGGCCGACGCGCAGGACATCGGCAGCGGCCGGCCGTTGTCGCCGATGGCGTGGACGCTGTCGCCGATGGCGTACACGTCCGGGTGCGAGACCGACCGCATGGTGCGGTCGACGACGATCTGCCCCTTCCCGGTGACCTCCAGCCCGCCGATGGCGGCGATGGGGCTGACCGCGAACCCGGCCGTCCACACCGTCGCGTCGGACGCCAGCACGGTTCCGCCGGCGCACAGCACCCGCGTCGCCTCGACGGCTTCGACGCCGGCGTGCTCCACGACGGTGACGCCCAGCCGGTCGCAGGCCCGGCGCAGGTAGCGGCGGGCGCCGGCCGAGAGCCGGGCGCCCAGCTCGCCGCGCGCGACCAGCGTCACCGACAGGCCGGGCCGGGCCTCGGCGATCTCGGTGGCGGTCTCGATGCCGGTCAGCCCGTCGCCGACGACCACCACGTTCCCGCCTCCGCCCCGCCTGTCCAGGCTGTCCAGGCGCTCGCGCAGGCGCAGTGCCGAGGGGCGGGCGGCGACGTCGAAGGCGTGCTCGGCCGCGCCGGGGACCCGCTCGACGTCGCCGCGGCTGCCGAGCGCGTAGACGAGCGTGTCGTAGCCGAGCTCCCCGCCACCACCGGCGACGCTGCCGGCGACGCTGTCTGTGTCTGTGTCGGCCAGGGTGACGATCCGGTGCTCGGGATCGATGGCGGTGACGCGGGCCAGGCGCAGCTCGATCCCCGTTCCCGCGAAGACGTCGGCGAGCGCCGGGGCCTGCAGGTCCCGGCCGGCGGTGAGCTGGTGCAGCCGCATGCGCTGGACGAAGTCCGGCACGGCGTTGACCACAGTGATCTTGACGTCTTTGCGGGACAGCCGGCGGGCCAGGTTCCCGGCCACGTAGGCCCCGGCATAGCCGGCGCCGAGGACGACGATGTGATGCCTCATGTGTCGCTCCTGTCGGTTGGGTTGCGCTGACGGAGTGGACGCGGCCCTCGTCATCGGTTTTCGCGATCGAGGGGGCCGTGCGCCTGCGCCGAGAGGTCCTGCCAGTCGGCCCAGGTCTTGAGCCGGTCGGCGTAGACCTGCTGCAGCATGGGGTAGAAGCCCTGCCCGAAGAGCACCCGCAGGGGCGGGTTGTCGGAGTCGACGAGCTTGAGCAGCGCCTGGGCCGCGGCGGCCGGATCGCCCGCGGGCTGCTTGCCCGCGTACGCGGCGATGCGCTGCCGGAGACCGTCGTAGACCGGGTTCGGCTCGGACAGGTGGCCGTTGGCGAGCGGGTCGGGGTTCTTGCCGTCCCGGGTGGCGAAGCCGCCGGGCTCGATCACGGTCACCTTGATGCCGAAGCCGGCGACCTCTTGGGCCAGGGACTCGTTCAGGGCTTCCAGCGCCCACTTCGAGGCGCTGTAGGCGCCGCTGAGCGGCATCGCCATGACTCCCGCCGCCGAGGACAGCTGGATGATGTGCCCCGAGCCCTGCTCGCGCAGGTAGGGCAGCGCGGCCTGGATCACCCACAGCGCGCCGAACAGGTTGGTCTCCAGCTGGTCGCGCAGGTCCTGCCCGGCCAGCTCCTCGACCGCGCCGACCTGGGCGTAGCCGGCGTTGTTGACGATGACGTCGAGCCGGCCGAAGTGCTCCTTGGCCCGGGTGACGCTCGCGCGGACGGCGTCCGGGTCGGTCACGTCCAGCTTCAGCGGAAGGACCAGGTCGCCGTAGGCGGTGACCAGGTCGTCGAGGCTTTCGGCGGTCCGGGCGGTCGCGGCCACCTGGTCGCCGCGCGACAGGGCGGCCTCGACGAACTCACGGCCCAGGCCGCGAGACGAACCGGTGACGAACCAGACCTTGCTCATGATGTCTTTCCGTTCTTTAGTTCCGGGTGGCGGTCGCGCGGTGGTCCCGCTCGATGGGGCGCGCGCATCCTGACGACCATGCGGCGTCGGCGCCCCGCCCTTTGTGACAGCGCGGTGCTGTGCCCTACGCCACACAGGACGGGATGTCACAGCGCGGCGAGGGCCGGCGTCTCGTGTACGGAGCAGGAGCCGCCGGGGACCGACAGGAGCCAGATGTTCGCGAGCGGGGGATGCGACGACGGGCGCAGCCCGGCCGATGGCCTGCGGCGGCCGCCTCGGCGGCCTCACCACGTACGAGGCCGAACGCTACTGCGGCAACCTGGCCTTCTTCGAATCGTTCGCCTCTTTGGACCGCAGCCGGGTGGACCTGCAGCGGCGGCTTCGCGAGTCCCACGTGCTGGTGCTCGGCACCGGCGGTCTGAACTCCACCGTCCTCCAGCATGTGGCCGGTCTGGGCGCCCGCGGTCGAGGTGGAGACGATCGACGCCGCCTTCGAGCTGCTCGGATACCTGACGCGCCTTGAACCGCCGGCACACGCCGGTCGGCCACTCGTCCTCGGGCTTCCCCCCCTCATCGCGGATCCCTTTCCTGCCATCTGGAGAGACATGACCGGCCTGACGGCAGCACAACTGCAAGAGCGGGCGGCCTCGCTGACCGTCGGCAACGACGGCGAAGCCTGGATACTCGGCCGCCCCGACCTGGGCATCTTCGTCGCCGTGCCGGAACCGGGCGCGCTCTTCGTGACCACGTGGCAGCAGACCGGCTCCGCCGCCGACGCCACGTCACGCGCGAGCCAGGCGACGGGGGAGCCGGTGAACGGCGAGGAATTCATCGACGGCCTCGCCGCCGCCGACCGCTTCCTCGCCCTGCTCGTCCTGCTGCAGGTCACCCGCCTCATCTGACAGTGACCGCGATCAGCGCCCGGGGTCGCGGCGTCGCCCGCTGGTTCGCCCTGCTGTACGTCGTCGGCCTGCTCATCATGACGTGGGTCTTCCTCTCTTGAGGTGTGGATCGTGCGCTACCTCGATCTCAAGGTGCGCGGGGTGCGCCAAGGCACGAGGGCAGGCCATCCGCCACATCGAAGGTTCTGCCCATAAGACGGTTGCCCGGAGTCTCCGTGGCCCTTCATCTCCGCCCGGCACAGGATGCGTTCCTGTCTGTAGAGATGGATCCCGTCAAGCCGCAGGTCAGAGCTACGGTGATCGGGCATGACGCGATACGACCGGCTGACACGAGGAGGCGGGGCCGGTGGGACCGGCCCCGCCGTTCTATCGACTCCGAGTGATCAGCGTCGCCGTCATCAGCGTGGTCGTGGTCAGCGGGAGAAGATCACGGTGTGCAGGTCGACCGGGTTGGCGGCGTCGCCGGTGGAGACGCCGTACACGGCCGTGAAGGCGTTGCCGCCCGCGACGAGGCCGGTGTAGTCGCCGAGCAGCCGTCCCACGCTGGTCAAGGGGACCTTCCGGGCGTCGAACGGGCCCTCGAGGTGCTGCTCACGCCACGAGCCGGGCTTCGTGCAGTCCTTGGCGCAGGTCACGGCCCACACGTCGGTGGGCAGGGTGGCCGGGTCGGAGGTGTTGTTGCGGAAGTCTTAGTAGGTGACCGCGACGGCGCCGGTCTCGGACGCGGCGACGACCGGCACGGCGGCGGAGCCGGTGGGCGTCTTGTCCAGGCGGATCGGGGCGGACCAGGTCTGTCCGCCGTCGGCCGAGCGCGAGTAGGCGACGTGGAAGGTGCCGTTGGCCTCCTGGCTGGGCCAGACGGCGTTGACGTTCTGGGTGCCCGGCTGGGCGGCGAGCAGCGGCAGGGAGGCGTTGCGGATCGGGTCGCCGGAGTCGTCCGGGTCGGGGATGCGGACGCCGACCGCGAACGGGGCAGGCACGTCCAGCGTCGGCGCCGACCAGGTCTTGCCGCCGTCGGTGGAGCGGATGACCTGGGTGGAGGCGTCGGTGTCGGTCTTGTGGTGCATGCCGATCAGCAGCGTCCCGTCCGGGAGCGTCACGAGCTGGGTGCCGATGACGCCGCTGTTGGCCGGTATGTCGACGACGCCGGGGTGGTACGGGCGGCGGTCACCGTCGGCCGGTCGTTGAAGACGTTCGGGTCGTCATTGCGCTGCAGGGTGACCGGCTCCTGCCAGGTCTGGCCGTAGTCGTCGGACACGGCGGTCATCGCGCCGTTGCTGCCGTAGCGGTTCCATCGGTCCTGCTGGTAGATCGTGACGAGGTGCTGCGGCCGGTTCGGGTCGCGGGCCAGCGAGGGCAGGACTTCGATGTTCGGGTTCAGGGTGTAGCCGTCGGCCGGCGGGGCTCCGCAGCCTGCGGGCAGCGGGCTGGTGCCCGAGACTGTCTCGACGATGATGGGCCGGTCGATGTCGGTGCTGTCCGCCGCGGCAGGGGAGGCGGCGGCGCTGGCGAGCACGATGGCTGTGGCGAGTAAGACGACATTACAGGAGCGTGATCATCATCAAGCGGAAGAATGAAAAGGGACTGCTTTGAGCTGAGGTCATTGGTGAGCGGAGAGTTCACTCGCCCCGCACCTAAGCAGCCGTTGCGTAGTCAGCCGGTGGCGTTCCTCCCGCAAGGGCCGTCCGTCACCGGCTTCGCGCGGCTGGCTCTGCGGCTGGGCCCCCTACGCTGGCGGATGCCCCTTGCTTATCCGTCTCATCGTGGTGAACCTTCACCAGCCGATGGGGCCGAGGCGATCGATGAAGATACCGCTCGGCCCGTCCGGGGTGAGCGTCGCGAGCTCGATGATCGGATCACTGCCCTCGGTGACCGTCAGGTCGCCCGTGTGCATGTTCATGTCGGTGGCGGTGAACCTGCCGGTGGCCACCTCGCCGGGGGCCACGGCGTTGAACTTGATGCCGGGAAGCGCCTGGGCGTATCGGACGGTGATCATGTTCAGTGCCGCCTTGGACGAGGTGTAGGCGAGTTCGTACATCGTCGAGACGGCTTGGCCGGGGTCGGTCACGAACGCGATGGAACCCCCGGCGCCGGTGACCATGACCACCCGCGGGTTGTCGGCCGCCTGCAACAGCGGCAGGAACGCGTGCGTGACCCGGACCGGCCCGTACACGTTGGTGTCGTAGACGGCGTGGACGTCCTCGGCCGTCGCCTCCGCCGGGTTGACACCGCCGCCCGCCGCGCCGGCGTTGTTGATCAGCACGTCCATCCGGTCGGTGTGCTCGCGGACCAGCCGCACGGCTCCGGCCACCGACTCCTGCGAGGTCACGTCCAAGGGAACCATGATGACCTGTGCGCCGTCGGCGGCCAGCTTCTGCGCGGCGGCCCTTCCCCGGCCCTCGTCGCGGGAGCCGAGGAAGACCCTCCAGCCCAGCTTCCCGAGCCTGCGTGCCGTCTCGTAGCCCAGGCCTTTGTTCGCCCCGGTGATCAATACGGAGGTCATGTCCACTCCTGACGTCGTTGTCCTGACGACCATGTGGCGGTGCCGGCCCGATTTCTGTGACACCGCCGAGGTGTGATGTGGGCCACCGGCGGCGGGTCTCAAGGTGCTGAAAGGCGGGTGTTGGGAGGTAAGGGCGAGACCTGCGAACCGAAGCGACAGGTCCTCATCTTCCCGCCCCGCTGACGCACCCCCTGTCAGACTGTGCAAACTGCATGTTCGCCTGGTGACAGGGGCACTATCGGCAGTCTTCGGCCTCCTGTCACGATCTGCATGAGCCGTGATCCGACGAACGCTGTCCGAAGCGAGTCTGCGGCCGTACCCGTCTGGTGAGCGAGGGGATCGGATGGCACAGGCATACGGCGTCTCACTGCGACCTGGTGGGACGGGACGGCCAGGCGCCGAAGTCCGCGTGTGAACGACGGGGCAGGCCCCGCTGGGAGCATGCGTTCCCACGCGCCATCGCCACCCCCGTCAGCCGCCGCTCGACGACTCGCTCGCCCAGGGCTCAGTGAGGGTGAGCAGCACTCGCTGCTCACCGGCGGCAGGCGGTATCGAAGACCCCGAAACGATGTGAACGGAGCTGGAGTTCGACATGCAGCCCTTCCCCACCTTGAGCCGAACACGTGGCAATCTGGCCCTGTTCTCGTTGTTTCTCGCCACGTTCGTCCTTGGCAGTACCGAGCTGATGATCGTCGGAGTGCTGGACCTGATGGCCGCCGACACCGGCGTGACGGTCAGCACGGCAGGCATCCTGGTCACCGCCTACGCCTTGGGGCTGGCCATCGGCGGACCCGCGCTGACCGCAGCCACCATCCGCTTGCACCGGCGTACCTTGCTGTGGGCCTGCATGCTGGCCTTCCTCCTGGCCACCCTGACCATGGTCGTCACGACCAGCTTCGAGTTCCTGCTCGTGGCCCGGGCCGTGGCCGGATCCCTGCATGGCGCGTTCGTCGGGGCCGCCTTCGCCGCCGCCGGTTCGCTCGTGCCCGCGGACCGCATGGGGCGAGCCATCGCGATCGTCATGGGCGGCATCGCCGTCTCCACCGCCATGGGCGTCCCCATCGGCACGTTGATCGGCCGCAACCTCGGCTGGCGCGGTGGGTTCATCGTCATCGTCGCCGTGGGTGCGCTCGTCCTTGTGGGCCTGCTCGTCCTGCTCCCGGCGGTCGCCGGCGGCGGTGCGGCGGTGGGGCTGCGTGCCCAGGTCCGCTCCGCGTTCGCCCCCCGCGTGCTGGTCATGCTGGCGGTCGGTGTGCTGCTGCTGGGTGGGCAGTTCACCGTCCTCACCTACATCACCCCGTTCCTGCTGCAGGTGACCGGCATCTCCGACGCGGCCGTGAGCGGCTTCCTGCTGGCCTACGGTGTGGCCACGGCGATCGGCACGTTCGCCGGCGGCTGGGCGGCCGACCGGGACGCTCCCCGCACGCTGCTCGTGGCCAACGTGGTGCTGGCGCTGTCGCTGGGCCTGCTCCACCTGACCGGGACCATTCCAATCCTGGCCGCTGTGGCACTGCTGGCGTGGGGACTGGTCGGGTTCGGGCTGGTGCCGTCTCTGCAGTACCAGGTGGCCACCCTGGCCGGTCCGGCACGTGATCTGGCCGCCAGCCTGCCCGCCTCGGCGGTCAACGCCGGCATCGCCGCGGGGGCGCTGCTCGGCGGCTGGGCCCTGACCAGCGGCCTGTCGGCGGTCGTCGTCGCAGGCATGCTGATGTGCCTGGCATGCCTGCCGCTGACGTGGCTGACGGCACGGTGGACCGCCCGCTGACAGCCGGTGGACCAGCAACCGGACGAGCTCACTCCGCCCGAAACGCCGAGACACCCCGCCGGCCATGTGGTCCGGATCGCGATCTTGAAAGGATCGAGAGAGTGAAGAAGCAGGCCATCGCCGTATTTGCTGCCATTCTCGCCGGCACGCCCCTTACCGCAGCGCGTCCGGCAACAGCCACCGAACCGGCCCTCGCACCCTCGAAGGCGCACGCCGAGGCGGAGCTCCGCGTCGGACGCTTCGCCTCGCGCAATCCCGGGTCGGTGAACACCTACTGGATCCAGGCGCCGGAGGGGTTGATCCTGATCGACACCCTGCGCACGCTCACCGACGCCCGGCAGGCGCTTGCGCGCATCCGGGACGCCGGCCAACCGGTGGTGGCCGTTCTGCTGACGCATGCCCATCCCGATCACGTCGGGGGAGCGGGCATCTTTCATCGAGCGTTCCCGCAGGCGCCGATCTATGCGTCCGAGGCGAGTGCCCGAGCCATGCGGGAGGACAGACGGGGACTCTACGAGCTCACGCGGTCCCTGCCCGGATCGGACTTTCCCCAGAAGCTCACCTATCCGGACAAGGTCTTCCGGGCGGGAGCGACGCTGACGATCGCCGGGATGACGGTGCGGACAGCGGAGTTCCCCGGCGCCGAGTCGGATGCGGCCACCGTGTACTACGAGCCGCGAAGCCGTTCCCTGTTCCCCGGTGACCTGCTCGGCAACCGGGTGACGCCCGCTCTCGTAGAAGGTCACAGTTGCGGCTGGCTCATCCAGCTCGGGCGGCTGCGCACGTCGTACCGTGCCGCGGAGGTGGCCTATCCCGGCCATGGCGCTCCCGCGCTGGCCCTCGACCTGATCGCCCGGCAGCAGGCCTACATCAAGCACTTCCGGCACCTGGTCAAGCCCGTCGTACGCACGAACTCCCCGGCAGGCCGGCGCGTGACCCGCACCGAGCGCCGGGCCGTCATCGCCGCCATGGAGCGGGCCTATCCCGGCCATCCCCGTGTCGCTTCGCTTCCGACGCTGATGGAGGAGAACGTGAAGGCGGTAGCCGCAGAGATGGCCTCGGCCAGGCCGGCCGATCTTCCCCGAATCTGCCGCTGACCTTCGACCGTGAGCAGAGAGGCTGAGCCTCGTGCCGCGACTGGCCCGCCGCATACCGTGACCATGCCCTTCGGAGGGGGTCGAGTCCGGCGCGTTCGCAGGGGTCGAGCAGGACGACGCCTACGACATCATCGGCTTCCTCTCTGCTCGCTCGACGGACGATCACCGTTTCGGACCCCGGTGGAAGGGGACGCGTAGCCCAGCAGCGGAAGGAAGACCTCGTCGGCGACCGCGGCCAGGTCGGCGTCGGATGGCCGGCTCCCGAAGACCACGAAGTCGTCTCGCAGCAGGCTGATCGGCAGGGTGATCACCCGTCGCGGCCAGGGGCCGGGCGGGATCTGGCCGCGCTCGGCCGCGCGCTCCAGCACCGCGGACATGGCGTCCGACAGGGCGGAGTTGGCGATGAGGTCCCGCAGTCGCTGTGTCAGCCGCGGGTCGTGAACGGTGTCCGCGATCAGGCCGGAGACCGTGTCGCGGCGGGTGTCGCCGAGGTTCGTCTGCGCCTGACGCAAGAGGTGCAGCACGTCGTCGCGCAGATCGCCGGTGTCGGGGACCGGCACGTGGGCGAACCGGCTCCGCAGCGTGTCCAGCACCAGCTCGGGCAGGCTGCTCCAGCGGCGGTACAACACGGCCTTGCTGGTGCCGGCGCGGTTGGCGATGCCTCTCATGGTGGACTTCGCGTAACCCAGCTCGGCCAGTTCCTCGCGAGCCGCGTCCAGAATGGCGTCCTCGAGCTCGGCTCCCCGGCGGCGCGACATGGTCTCACCTGCGGACGGGGCCGTCCTCGGCGTGTTCGGCATCACAGCTCCCAAGAAACCTTGCGTTCCCTGATCGCCGAGCTTAGCCTGAGCATAAGAAACCCAGGGTTTCTTATTTCGAGAGGTGACATCATGACGAACACCGCCACTCAGGCTCCGCCGGCCTTCCCGATGCCCCGCTCCTGCCCGTTCGGTCCGCCGCCGCAGTACGCGGAACTCGGGCAGGAGGCGCCGATCTCGCGGGTGACCCTGCAAGACGGCAAGCAGGCGTGGCTGATCACCGGGCACGCCCTCGCGCGAAGATTCCTGTCCAGTGACAAGATCAGCTCGAACCGCGCGAACCCCGGTTTCCCGCAGCTGATCCCCGGGGTCGCCTCGGTGCCGCTGAAGGGCACGATCGTCGCCATGGACCCGCCGGAACACTCCCGGCACCGGCGCATGATCACCAACGAGTTCACCGTCAAGCGAGTCAAGCAGATGCGACCGGAGATCCAGCGGATCACCGACCGAGCCATCGACGAGATGCTGGCCGGACCGCGGCCGGCCGACCTGGTGGAAGCCTTGTCGCTGCCGGTGCCGTCACTGGTGATCTGCGAGCTCCTGGGAGTGCCCTACGCCGATCGCGGTCAGTTCCAGGGCAGAACGAAGATCATTCTCAGTCGCAACGCGACCAGCGAACAGCGACGTGACACCGCATTGTGGTTGCGCCAGTACATCAACGGCCTGGTCGTCGCCAAGGAGACCGAGCCCGGCGAGGATCTGCTGAGCCGGCTGATCGGCAAGTACCGCGACATCGACGCCTACGACCGCGAGACCCTGACCGGGATCGGGCTCCTGCTCCTGGTCGGCGGTCACGAGACCACCGCCAACATGATCTCCCTGAGCGTGGCCTCGCTTCTGGACGATCCGGAACTGCCGGCCGGATTGCGCGAGCGGCCCGAGCAGACCCCGCAGCTGGTCGAAGAGCTGCTGCGCTTCCACTCCATCGTCGACAACGCCACTTCCCGGGTGGTCGTCGAGGATTTCGAACTGGACGGCGTCACCTTCCGCGCCGGCGACGGCGTCATCGTGGCGGCCGCGGCCGCCAACCACGACCCGGACGTGTTCACGCGGCCGGACCAGATCGACACCGATCGCGGTGCACGGCACCACCTGGCCTTCGGTTTCGGCATCCACCAGTGCCTCGGACAGAACCTGGCCCGGCTGGAGCTGGAGGTCGTGCTCAACACGCTGTTCGCGCGGATCCCGAACCTGGCACTGGCGGACCCGCTGGAGCGCCTGCCGTTCAAGAACGACGCACTCGTCTACGGCATCCACCGGCTGCCGGTGACCTGGTAAGAGACGCCTCCATGAAGATCACATTGGATGAGGGGAAAGGCTGCGGTTCAGGTCAGTGCGTGCTCACCGCTCTTGATCTCTTCGACCAGCGGGAGGAGGACGGGATCGCGGTTCTGCTGCATCCCTACGCTGATCCGGAGCAACACCAACGCGACTTCATCGGCCGGATCGCGCTGTTGCGCGGCGCATCCATTCGTCCAAACAGTTCCCGCCGGGCCGATGGAACCGGAACGGCTGCGGCTGCGCAGTGGCGAACAGCGGACAAGCTGGACCTGGACCTGCGGTCGGGCGCCACTGCAACCAGCCCGGATCCGCGCCGGCGGGAGTCCGCGTGGGCCGAAGGCGGGCGGCACTGCGACGGCAAAGGCGACCGGAATCGCGCAGGGTGGTCATCGATGACGGGTTCGTCGGTGCCGAGGCCGCCGTGATCGCTCGCGACATCGGCACACGCCGGTCGGCCGCTCGTCCTCGGCTTCCCCCTGCTTGTTCCTATACGTCGACGTCAAGGTTGCCGAGGAGCTGCCGCAGCGATTTCGCGTTCTCCGCGAAGCGACGGGCCTCGTTCGGGTCCAGCTTGACGCCGTCCCACCGGCCGCCGGCACAGGTCGCGAGCTGAGTGGGGTCGGCGACGAAGTCGGCTGGTACGTCGCCGCCGCCGTCCATGCACGTAAGGATGCTGGCTTCCAGAAGCTTGTGGCAGGTGTAGCCGGATTTGGTCGGGCGGCAGTCTCCCCATACGTCGGCGTGGGCAGACCCGGCGGCGAGAACGGCAGAGGCGACGATGCTGGTGACGACGGTGGCGAGGGCGATGCTGCTCGTGCGGAGGCTGGGAGACATGATGTTCCTTTCCACTGGAAGTGCTCCTGCATGGTCTTGCCCTTCCCGAAATGTAACTTAACGTTACTTTAACATTACTGACAGTATCCAACGGCGAGAACCTGATCAGGGCAACGGCAGTCGAAACATGCGGACAGGCCCGCTGTGGGAGCGCTTCGACGGGGCGGGCCGGCTCACGCCGTCTCTGCCGGCCGACGTGCCCGCCGCGGAATCGAGCTTCATGGCCGCGCTGGCCGAGGCGCCGGCCACCCCCGGACGGGAGCCAGTCGATCACCGGTGCAGGCCAGCGGGCCCAGCCAACGGTGTCGCCTCGCCGTAGGTCCGCCTCGCCCGTCAGCGACAGCATCAGGACCTCAGCCGCCCTGCACGTCGCGTCGCTGAAAGGCCGTCATCCCCGCAAGGAGCAGCGCGGCCGTGACGGCCCCGAGCCAGAGCAGCGGTCCGAGGTCCAGCGGCTGGCCCAGGGCTCGTGGCACATGCGCGAAGGGTGACAGGTCACGCACCCAGTCGGCCAGCTGGAGCAGCTCGCCCAGCTGGCCGAGCAGGGCGAAGGCCAGCAGCGCCGCCCACGCGAGCGCGGTCAGCCGGGGCAACAGCCCGAACAGCAGCATCGCGATCCCCGCCAGCGTCCACGTGGCGGGCACCTGGACCAGGGCCGCGCCGAGCATGCGGCCCCCTTGCCCGACCGGGCCGCCGATCCGCAGGCCGTGCGCGATCCCGGCGGCCAGCCCGCCCGAAGCGAGGACCACCGCGCTGCCCCCGAGCGCCATGACCAGATGGCTCAGGATCCAGCGCCGGCGAGCCACGGCCGTGGCCAGGACGGGCTCGGCTCTGAGGGCCGCTTCCTCGCCCTGCAAGCGCAACGTGGCCTGAACGGCGTAAGCTCCCGCGACCAGGCCGAGCAGGCCCAGCTCGGCGGCCAGCGCCGGCATCGAGATCTTCACCCGCGGCGTGTTCGCCGACGAACGCGCCCTGGAGGCATGGGACGCCGTGCGCGACGACCGCGGGCCCCAGCGCGGCTCGCGATGAGTCCCGCGCAACCGTCAGGAAAGGAAGCGTGTGTCATGAGCATCGCCGCCAGGCTGCTGGCCAACAGGGCGAAGCTGGCCCCGGCCGAGACCGCGAACGTGACCGTGGACAAGGACCTGCCGGTCCCGATGCCGGACGGCGTGGTGCTGCTGGCCGACCACTACGCTCCCCAAGGGCTCGGCGACCGGCCGACCGTGCTGATCCGCTCGGTCTACACCGACAGGACCAAGGGTGCCATGGTCAGCCGCCTGGTCGCCGAACGCGGCTTCCACGTCGTGGTGGTCAGCGGCCGGGGGACCTGCGGATCCGGCGGGACGCTCACCCCGTTCGTCTCCGAGCGCGACGACGGCCTGGCCGTCCTGGAGTGGCTGCGCCGGCAGCCATGGTTCACCGGCGAGCTGGGCATGGTGGGGCAGAGTTACAACGGCTACACCCAGTGGGCGATCGCCGCCGGTGCCGGGCCCGAGCTGCGCGCCATGAGCACCTCGCTGATCGGCTCCAACGCCTACGACCTGATCTACCCGGGCGGCGCACTGGCCCTGGAGCTCTTCCTCGGCTGGATCAGCATGGTCGCCCACCAGGAGAAGCCGTTGCCCGTCTACCTGTCCGCCGTAGCGTTAGGCGGTAGGAGGCGGGCGCGGGCCGCTCGCGCCCTGCCGCTCACCGAGGCCGACACCATCGCCGTCGGCGCGGTGGCCCCGCACTGGCGGGACTGGCTCACCCACCCCGACGCCGACGACCCGTGGTGGTCGCCCGGCGACCACAGCCAGGCGGTGGCGAAGGTGACCGCTCCCAACCACCTGGTCAGCGGCTGGGACGACATCGCGTTGCCCGGCCTGGTCCGTGACTACCAGGCACTGCGCGAAGCGGGGCGCGAGCCGTATCTCACCATCGGGCCGTGGCGGCACTGGGACGCCGAGCTGTCGATGACGGCCCTGCGCGAAAGCCTCACCTGGCTGCGCGCCCACCTGCTCAACGACCGCAACGGGCTGCGCACGGCACCGGTGCGCATCTACGTCAGAGGCGCCGAGGAGTGGCGCGACCTGCCGGCCTACCCGCCCGCCGCGGTGCGACCGCAGCGCTTCTACCTGCACGGGAACGGCGGCCTGGGCGGCGACCTGCCCGCCGGCTCCGCGCCCGGCCGCTACCGTTACGACCCCGCCGACCCGACCCCGGCGGTGGCCGGCATGTCCCGCATGATCGGCATCTCGCGCAAGACCGGCGAGAGCGTGCTGGCCGGGCGTGACGACGTCCTGACCTACACCGGCGAGCCGTTGCCGGCCGACCTGGAGGTCATCGGCGTCCCCGCCGCTGAGCTGCACGTGACCTCCAGCCTGGCACACACCGACTTCTACGTGCGCGTCAGCGACGTGGCGCCCTCGGGCGCGATCACGCATGTCTGTGACGCGCTGCGCCGCTTGGCCGCCGACCGGCCGGTCGACGGGATGGCCGAGATCGAGCTGGCGCCCGTCGCCCACCGGTTCAAGCGCGGCCACCGCATCCGGGTGCAGGTCGCCAGCGGGGCGTACCCGCGCTGGGACCGCAACCTCGGCACCGGCGAACCGCCCGCTACCGCCACCGCGATGCGCGCGGCCGACCAGCAGATCCACCACGACCCAGTCCGTCCGTCGGCCGTCGTGCTGCCGGTCACCTGACCGCACAGCACCGCGCTGCTCCTACCGCTGCGGCCGGGTCAGGCCGTCGGCGACGATGTCGATGAGCCGGTCGAGGATCTTCTCATACAGGTCGGGGCTGGCCAGCCGGTCGCGGTGCAGCGGCATCATCAGGACGGCCTGCAGCACGCCGACGATCACCTCCGGGTCGTCGCCGGCGAGGTCGTCGCGGTGCTCGGCCAGGTAGGCCGCCAGGGCGCTGACCGGGTTGCCGGGTGCGGAGGTGACCCGCTCGGGATCCAGCTTCCTGACCACCGCCTCCATCTCCTCAGGATGGGTCATCAGCCTGCCGTAGAGTGGGTTGCCGTCCAGCTCGGCCAGCGTGGCGTGCAGGAAGGCGCGCAGCCCGGCGCGCGTGTCGGGCTGCGTGCGCAGCGCCCCGTCGATCACGCGGCTCTTGACCTCGGCCATCTGGGCGAGCATCAGCTCCAGATACAGCGCCTCCTTGGAGTCGAAGAAGACGTAGAAGGTGCTCTTGGCGATCCCGGTCCCGGCGACCAGGTCCTCCAGCGAGGTCTTGCGCAGGCCCTGGGTGGTGAACAGGCGCAGGCCGTTGTCCAGGAGCAGCCGCGTGATGCGCGCCTTTTCCGCGGCCGAGAAGGCGGGAGGCATGGAGGTGCACCTTCCGATGGTCGAAACATACCGACCAAATGTTTTCACATGAGGGACCGGGCCAGCTCCAGGACGTGCCGCTCCTGGACCGGGTCGAACCACTGGGCCGGGGACGGAGTGTCGGGGCGAGGGGCGGGATCGCCCTCGCGCCGCAGCCAGGCCCAGGTGTCGGCCAGCGTCTCGCGCAGGGGCCGCAGCGTGAGCCCGGCCGCCAGAGCGGCGGAGACGTCGGCGTCGTGCAGGCCCGTCGGATGGGGATCGCCGGGGTAGCGCAGCCCGAACTCCATGCCGAGCGGGAAGTTCTCCCGCTCCAGCCGCCGCAGCCACCAGGGCATGCGCCCGACGTCCTCGTACGGGCCGAGGATCATGCCGGCCCTGGCCAGCAGGGCCCGCTCGCCGAACGCCTCGGCCACGGCCAGCTCGCCGCCCCGCTTGGCCGCGGCGTAGTCGCCGCCGTCCTGGCCGCCGGGATCGCCCGCCACCAGCGGCGCGCTCTCATCGGCTCCGGCCGGCCAGGGCCAGGCGTACACGGCGCGGCTGGAGACGTAACCGTAGTGCCCGGCCCGGCCGGCCAGCAGCCGGGCGCTGTCGGCGACCACGCGCGGCGCCCACGCCCACGTGTCGATCACCGCGTCCCACGAACGCCCGCCCAGCGCCCGCCGCACCGCGTCGGGGTCGGTGCGGTCGGCGACCAGCGCCTCCACCCCGGGCGCGGGCGGGCGCGACAGGCCGCGGTTGAGCGTGGTGACGGCATCGCCGCGCCGCAGCGCCACCTCCACCACGGCCCGCCCGACATGGTGGGTGCCGCCCAGGACCAGCACACGCATCGCCATCCCCTCAGCCCGCCAGCTGGAACTTGCGCTCGACCAGCCGGCGCACCGGCCCCCACGACGACAGCCGCAGCGGAAGCTGGGTCAGCTCCAGCACCAGCGGGTTGCGCGGGGCGTAGACGCCCTTCACCCGGCGGCCGAGCTGCTGCTTCCTCTCCGCCTCCGGCCGCAGCTCGGCCTCCCACTCCGCCAGCGCGGCCAGGACGTCGCCGCCGTGCCGCTCCAGCGCCGCGCCCAGCAGGTCGGCACCCCCGACGGCCAGCGAGGAGCCGTAGCCGGCGAACAGCGTCACGCACCACGCCGCGTCCCCGAGCAGCACGACCCTGCCCTTGCTCCACCGGTCGACCACCATCTGGCTGATGCTGTCGAAGTAGACCGACTCGGCCGTCTTCAGCCCCTCCAACGCTTGGGGGACCAGCCAGCCCATGTCGCCGTACAGCTCACCCAGCTCCTCCAGCGACGCCCGCGCCCGGGCGCCGTCGGTGCGGTAGCCGAAGAACGCGGCCGTGCGGCCGTCGCCGACGCTCATCATCGCGAACGTGCGCCCGCCCGAGCTGATCGAGCCGGTCGTGCCCGAGGGCAGGCCCTCCGGCCGCTCCTTCAACATGTACACCGCCACCCGGTGCCCCAGGTCGAGCCGGTAGTCCTCCTCCGGGCCGAACACCAGCGCCCGCGTCGCCGAGTGCAGCCCGTCGGCGCCGATCAGCAGGTCGGCGCTCTCGGTGCCGCCGTCGCTGAGCGTGACGCGCACCGCGTCCGCGTCCTGCTCGACGGCGGTGATCGTGGTGCCGAACCGGATCGTCGTGTGCTCGGCGACGGCCTCGTACAGCACCGCCTCGATGTCGCCGCGCAGGATGGTGAACGACTTCCTGCCCATGGTGGCCGCGATCGTCTCGCCGCTGAGCGCGAAGCGCCGCTCCCCGCCGGGCTTGCGGTAGACCAGCTCGCGCGTCACGAACGCGCGCCGCTTCAGCTCCGCCAGCACGCCCATCCGCTCGGCCCCGTCGTGGCCGATGCCGCCGAACGTCACCCCGTAGCCGCCGCCGCGCCGCGCCGGGGCCCGCTCGACCAGCAGCGTCTCCCAGCCCGCCTGGTGCAGCCGCAGCGCCGCGGCCAGCCCGGCGATCCCCGCCCCGATGATGATGGCCCGCATGTCCGAGCCTCCCTTCCGAAGAATTTCTACGTCTATAAAAACATCTTGTTCTTTTGTTTTCAAGCGTCGGAGATGTGAACCCTTGCACGGGCGGGGGCGCGACCGGCGTCACGGGACCTAGACCTCGCCGCCGCGTGTGGCGTCCGGTTCTCGATCACGCGCGCGGAAAGCTGCGCCTGCCGAAGATCGGCGAGGTCGCGGTGCTCACGGCCACGGGTGGCCCGTCGCCCGCGCCCGCCGAGGCCGTCACGTCGGCCGAGAAGCTCGCCGAGCGGCTGAGCGGGCACCTGGATGGTGACAGCACGGTGAACGCATCACGCCGCTGTGCTTCGGCGGTTCGTCCTGTCGCACCAGTAGAGTCGATCACATGCGCGTATTCCGTGGAGCCGCAGCCGTCTTGGTCCTGTACCTGATCGGCTTCTTCGCTGCCCCGGGAGCGGATCCGATGGCGGGCATCGTCATCTCGCTTGTGCTGATCGCGCTGGTGTTCGCCATCCCTCCTGTGCGTCGTGTCGCCATCGGCCACAAGAATGGCAGCCCATCGAGCCGTTGATGCCCTGGCCTGCCTGCGGCACAGCGGGAGCCGCGGGCTTGCCCGAGCAGCAGGGCCGGACGGGAACAACCGAATCCGACTTCGAGGATCTGACGGCTCGTACCCCGCATCAGAGATCGCGCGTTGTTGCTGGCCGGTGCCCCGGGACAAGCTACCGGCATACGAACAACCGCCGCCTGGCACCCCGTTGCGAAAGCTGGTGAGTGTGCCATTCGCCCTCTTCCCGACACGGCTCTGTGCCGTGACGAGGCTTCGATCCTCACGGTGTCCGAACGCGGACGAGCAACCACCGAGCAGCCATGGGTAGACGATGTGCGATCTGTTGTCACGATGCTTCTCATCGCTTGGGAAGCGAGGTGACGGTGGCCATGAGAGGCCTCTCATGGCCACCGTCACATCAGGGCCGCTACGAAATCTGGACCGGTTCGGCCATCCAGTGTCCGGACCTTCGCCCCAGGCGTTTCACCCGATCGCCCTCGTGCGCAGGACCAGGTGGTCAGGATCAGCTGCGCAGGGACCACCGCTGGTTGGCCTGGCCGTTGCAGGACCACAGGATGAGTTTGGTGCCGTTGGCGGTGCCGGCCGCGGTGGCGTCGAGGCAGAGCCCTGACTGCACGCCGGTGATGGTGCCGTTGGTGGTGACGTTCCACTGCTGGTTGGCCTGGCCGTTGCAGTCCCAGATGATCACCTGGGTGCCGTTGGCGGTGCCCTGCCCGTAGGCGTCCAGGCACTTGTTGCCGTACACCTGCAACTGCTTGCCGGAGGTGTAGGTGAACCGCTGGTTGGTGCCGCTCCCGCAGTCCCAGATCTGCACCTGGGTGCCGTTGGTGGTGCTGAAGTTCGGCACGTCGACGCACCGGCCGGACTGGCCGCCCACGATCTGGACGCCCTGCTGCGGGTTGCCGCCGCCCGCGGGCGCGTAGCCGGCGGCGGTGATGTTGGCCTGTACGGCGTCCTCGGTGGCGGCGCTCGGATAGCCGGAGGTCAACACGCCCTCGAAGAAGGTGCCGCGGCCGGAGACGCTGTTGTCACCGCCGATGCCGAGCAGGATGGCGCCTTCCTTCTTCATCGGGTTGTAGCCGTTGGGGCGTCGTCCGTCGAAGTAGTTCGTCAGGCCGCCCGACTGCGCGTCCCCACCCCGGATCGCCCAGTGGTTCGGCTCGCCCTTGACCATGGCCGTGACGAAACGGTGGTTGATCGGCGCGAGTTTGTTGTAGCCCGCGTTCACCCCGGAGAACAGTCCCCACTCCAGGTCGGCCATGATCCAGGGGCCGGCTCCGTCGCCGTAGCCCCACTGCTTGTTGGCGCCGAAGTAGACGGTCTCCATGATGGCGGGGGAGTCGGCTTGGCCGTCCGTCTGCGCGTTGCCGTAGTCGAAGCAGCACCACTGGTTGTAGTGCGTGCCGTCCACGACGGCGTAGATGCCCTCGGGCTGGTCGCCGGTCGCGACGCCGTTGGTGTTGTTGTTGCGGTAGCCGGTGCCGGGCTCCACGCGGACACCGTACGCCTTTTGGCCGCCGATGGTGATTGGGGCCGCGGTGGCGTCGGCGAGGTTGTCGTATCCGCCGGGGGCAGGGCCCTTCCAGTAGCCGGGCGGCGCCTGGGTGAGGCGGTTGTTGCGGCCGGACTGGTCGTAGATGATCGTGATCACACAGGTCGTGCCGGCGCAGAAGGAGTCCTGCGTGGCGGCGTTGACGACACCGCCCGCGCTCAGAACGCCGATGTCGCGGGTGGTGTTGTCGGACGAGCGCCTGACTTGGTAGAGCGGGCCGTTGTAGGCCGCGTACAGGGCGCGCGTGGTGCTGTGCGCCGCGACACACGGCGTACCGCCCGCGGCGTAGATGTCGCACGGCTGCGGCGTCGCGGCTTGGGCCGTACCACCGCCGGTCAGGCAGACGGTGGCGAGCAATGCGCTCGCCCCGGCCGCGAGCGACCTTCTCAGGTACCCGGAAAGCATCATGCCTTCTTCTCCCAATCAGGAATCATGACCGGACGGCACCGATGCGGCAGGCCCTGCCAGTAATGTTAGCGCTAACATCTGTAGCGTGCCGAATCGATTCGACGGTCAACGGTAGTGCGAGTCAACGCAGTGCGGGTTCCGGCGTCAAGCACGTGGATCACCTCTCCCGGACGCCCGGAGTGTCGTCGGCGCCCCCGCCTGGGCTCTTGCCGCGATGCGTTCGCACCGTTCCGGTGAGACGTCGTGAAACTTTCACCCCCCGCGGCCCCGACGCTGGGCGGCCGCCTCGCGGCTCATCACCTCGCCGGCGACGCCCGGGACCAGGGGCCGCCGCCTATCTGCTCCTGGCCGAGAAGCCGGGCACCACGGTGGTCGACGACGTTCGGCGGATGTTCGGGCTCGACGGGCCGGCTCTCCAGGAGGAGGCGGGGCAGGGCGTCGAGCAGATCGTGATCGATCCCGCGGCCGGGGGGAGGCAAGGGCCGGCTCCTGACGGTGTTCACCATCGGGCCGAGATCGTGCGGAAGGCGGGCTGGAGCGGATGCGCGGCCGGTGAGCCCTCACCGCCGTCGCCGCACCTGCCGCAAGCATCCGCTGAGGCGTCCCGGAATTCGAGGGGAAGGCGGTGTCGGCCTTCGGACAACAAGGGGTGACCGCTGTACCGCCGACGACAAGGTTGTGTATGAAGGAGCCAGACATGGCAGCTCCCCAGAGCGTCGTACCGCCGTGGCCGGACGACGCCACGGTGATCAAGCGGTCCTGGGACGAGCCCGACTGTTTCGGCGCCGTCTTCGACGCCCACTACACCGAGATCCACCGGTACGCCTCCCAGCGGCTCGGCCCGCACGCGGCCGACGACATCTGCGCCGAGACCTTCGCCCTGGCCTTCCGCCAACGTCATCGCTACGACCTGAGCCGCAGCAGCGCCCGGCCGTGGCTCTACGGCATCGCGACCAACGTCATCAGCCGCCACCGGCGTGATGAGGTCCGTCTCCTGCGCGCCGTGCACCGGCTCGGCCCGAGATCGGAGTCCGCCGGGGGCCATGAGGACGCGGTGACCGCGAAAGTGAGCTCAGAAAGGCTCAGAGAGGTGCTGGCCAAGGCCATCGCCGCTCTGCCCGCCGAGCAACGGGACGTGCTGCTGCTGGTGGCGCTGTCGGGGCTCAGCTACGAAGAGGCGGCGCAGGCCCTGGATGTGCCCTTCGGCACGGTCTCCTCGCGGCTGAACCGGGCTCGCAAGAAACTACGCAAGGCACTGGGCGGGACCAATCCCCTGCTCGACGAGGAGGACATCCATCGATGAACGACCTGGATCTCGTACGCGGATTGTATGACGATGACCCGCCCCCGCCCACCCGTCAGGCGATGGCCCAGGCCCGGGCGCAGATGCTGAGCCAGACCCGGACCGTACGCCCCCGTCCTCGCCGCGCGTGGCGTCTGCCGCTCGGTCTGGTGGCCGCCGCGATGGTCGCGTCCGTGGTCGCGGGCGCGGCGCTCATCGCCGCCGACCCCGCAGCCCCGCACAGGCCCGGAGAAGCGAACAAGGGCGCGGACCCTGCTCCTCAGACCCTCACCCCACGCGCCATGATGCTGGCCGCCGCCTCCCGGGCCGAACGGCAGCCGCAGGCTCGCTACTGGTTCACACACCAGCGGACCAGCCTGCCGCTGCTCGCCCTCGGCCGTACGGGCGGGTACGTCGTGGAAGAACGCGTGGACACCTTCGAATGGACAGGGCGCACCCGCGGCGACGGCCAGGCGTTCTACGGCCGCGACCTCGCCGGCGAACCGCAGACCGACGCCGACGTCAAAGCCTGGCGCGAAGCGGGCTCGCCTCGAAGCTGGCAGGTGCGCTCGTCGGGAGTGACGCGCACGATCAGCACCAAGTCCGGCAAATGGGACGCGGATCAGAACAAGTCTCCAGGCGGCGCCTTCAACCTTCCAGGCGTCGGCTCGTTCACCTACGCGGAGCTTCAGAATCTCCCCACCGAACCAGAGAAGCTGCGCAAACTGCTGTGCGAGGGCAGAGTCAGGCTCACGCCGGAAGTGGCCGGGCAACTGCGCCGCGGCGGCGTCACCGCGGCGCGCAAGCGCTGCGACGGCGCAGCCGGCGTACTCGACAAGGTCTTCTTCGCTCTCAGCAGCACCCCGGTCCCTCCCAAAGTGCGAGCGGGCCTCATGCGTCTGCTCACCGACTATCCCGGTGTACGCCAGCTCGGCGCCGTTACCGACCCCCTCGGCCGCCCTGGCGTCGCCCTCGCGGCCTCGTTCGAGAGCCGCGACGGCCGGGGGACGCTCCAACGCGACCTGATCTTCGACCGGCGGACCGGCCAGGTCCTCGGCAGCAGGGAGGTCCTCCAGGAACGCGGGCCTGACAGCCAGTCCTGGCAAGTCCCCGGCAGAGTTCTGCAGTACTGGTTGATCGTGGACTCGGGCTGGACCGACACCAAGCCCAAGCTGCCCGGCTAGAGACGGTCGATTCCACCGGCACGTGCCATCAGGGTGTGGTGATTGCCGTGCCCCTGTCATACGGCGTAGCCGGCGGCGTCCAGGAGGGGCGCCGTCCAGTCTTGTGTGATGACGGGGACGTCGCTGACCTGGCGGCCGTGGAGGGCGGCGGGCCGGCGCACGACGGCGGGCACCCGGATGCCGCCGCCGGCGTGCCGGAGCGCTCCCGCCTCCCCGGCCTTGATGCGGGCGGTGAGGGCTGGGATGCTCCCGGGGAATAAGGAATTTGTCAGGGCGTGGCGAAGTCGCTGTTTCCTCGCCGTTATCCCTGTTTCAGTACTGCTGTTACTTCTGCGGGCAGAAGACCGCTTCGGCGGCCTTCACCAGAAGCGGATCCAGCGATGGGTCGATGTTGGAGACGGCCAGGGTGGCCGACAGGGCGAACTGCGTCCGGCCGTCGGGCGAGGTGAAGGTGACCGCGTTGAAGCCGGGGGCGCTGCCCTTGAGCGGCATGATCGCCGGCTCGCCGCCGCACGGCAGCGCGGGCTGCTGCCGGCCGCCCCCGCCCTCGGACGGTTGCCCGGAGGGTTGTCCCGACGGCTGCGGCGCGCTTCTCGGCGGTCCCATGAGCACCTTCTTCAGCTCTTCGGGCAGCAGCCGGTTCTGGGCGAAGGCCCGCTGGAAGGCGCTGATGTCGTGCGCGGTGGAGATGACGCCGCCGGCCGCGTAGCCGTAGCTCATGTTGAGCCGGTCCACATCGCGCGGCTTGCCCGTGCTGTCGGGGAAGTAGCCGTGGCCGTGCGGGCCCTTGATACCGCCGGGGAACGTGGTGGGCAGATAGGAGTCGTCCATGCCGACGGGATCGAAGACGCGCCGCTCGAACTCGGCGGCCAGGGTGTGCCCGGTGTACCTCTCGATGATCAGGCCCAGCAGCATGTAGTTGGTGTTGGAGTAGGAGTACCTCTCTCCCGGCTCCTGGGTGCGGGGCAGGGTGCGCGACTTCTTCACCAGCTCGATCGGCGGATGGTAGGTGGTGAAGTCGAAGGTGTCGACCAGTTCGTCGTCGAAGAAGTTGGGGATGCCGGAGGTGTGCTGGACGAGCTGCTGCAGGGTGATCTCGCTCGCGCGTTCCACCAGGTCCTTCTCGGCGACCTCCGGGAGCAGGTCGCTGAGCTTGTCGTCGAGGGCGAGCTTGCCCTCCTTGACCAGTTGCAGCACCACGACGCCGGTCATCTGCTTGGTCTGGGAGCCGACCCGGAAGCGTGCGCCGGTCGGGATCCTGCCGCCCTTGCCGTTCAGCAGGCGGGTGCCGGCCGAGCCCTTGCCGACGCGCTCGCCGTCGACGTAGACCTCGCCAATGGCGCCCACCACCTGCGGAGACTCGGCCAGGGCCGCCAGCGCCCGCTGCACGTCGCCCAGCCGGGGCCGGCTCGCGGCGGGTTTCGCCGCGGCGGGCACGGTGCTCAGCGTCAGCAGGGCGCAGGCCAGCCCGGCGAGGCCGGCCGCTGTTGCACGATTCACGAAGACGTTCCTTCCGTCGGAGTATCGCGGCCCAGCGGTGGCGCCGGTCGCGACGTTCGACTCATGCCTAGACCAGGCGAGGTTTCCTCACGGTTTCCGCCCTCGATCGGCGCGGCGGCGGAAACCGGGAGGAAACAAGCGCTGCCGTAGCGATGACTGCCATGACGTTTTTCGCGGAAGATCGACATCGCGGTGACCCGCCGGACCGCCACCCACCCCGAAGCGGCGGCTCGGCGCCACCGTGATCCTGCCCGGCGGGCCCGGCAACGGCGGATACCTCGATCCCGTCCTGCGGATCAGGCTCAGGAACGAGGAGATCGCCAAGCTCAACGAGCGCTACGACGTCATCGGCTTCGACCCCCGAGGAGCGGGCGCCAGCACCAACGTCGCCTGCCCGCCCGCGCAAGGCCCCCGGCCGGAGCCCGGACCGCTCACCCAGGAGACGGCCCCGCACGTTCTACGAGGTCCAGGTGGCCGCCACGTCGTGCCGGAGGCGGCCGGATCCGCTGTCAGAGCGGGACCTGCCAGCGCAGCCGGGTACCGCCCCCCTGCGGGGCGTCCAGCTCGGCGGTGCCGCCCAGGCGGCCGGCGCGGTCCTCGACGTTGCGCAGCCCGCTGCGGCGCCCGCCTTCCCCGATCCCTACGCCGTTGTCGGAGATCGTGAGGGTGAGTCGCCGGTCCGCGACCTCGACCGAGACCTCGGCCCGGGTGGCGTGGGAGTGGCGTACCACGTTGGACAGGGCTTCGCGCAGGACGGCCAGCAGGTGCTCGGCGGCCTGCTCGCCGACCAGGGTGTCGATCTGGCCCTCCATGCGCAGGCCGGGCATGAAGCCCAGGTGCCCGCCCGCGCCCTCCACCAGGTCGACAATCTGCGCGCGCAGGCCCGGGGCACTGTCCTCGCGGGTGCCCTGGAGCGCGAAGATGGACGAGCGGATCTGCCGGATCGTCTCGTCCAGCTCGTCGATCGCATGTTGCAGCCGTTTGGCGGCTTCCGGCCGCTCCACCAGCCGCACGGTGCTCATCAGGGTCATGGCGGTGGCGAACAGGCGTTGGATGACCACGTCGTGCAGGTCCTTGGCGATGCGGTCGCGGTCTTCGAGCAGGCCGAGCCGTTCGGCGTCGCGGCGGGCCTCGGCCAGCTCCAGCGCGATCGCGGCCTGCCCGGCGAACGCTTGGAGCATCTGCTGGTCGGCGCGGCTGAAAGGCAGCCGGCCGCTGCGTTTGGTGAGCGTGAGCACTCCGCGCACATGCGGTGCCGCGCCCACCGGGACCAGGAGCGCGGGTCCGTAGCCCAGCCGCCGCAGCGGCGAGTCGAGGTCGGTGACGCTCTGCAGGTCCGTCTCCGACAGCGGCTCGCCCTGGGTGAACGCGTCTCCCGCCAGGGTGGCGGCGATGTCGAAGGTGGCCCCCAGCAGCTCGCCGGCTCCTTCGCCGTCGGCCACCGCCACGGTCAGCGACTCGCCGGACGTCTCGGGCAGCAGCACCTGGGCCAGGTCGGCGTCGCACATGTGGCGGGCGCGGGCCGCCATCGTGGCGAGCACTTCGTGCGGGTCGGCGCCGGACAGCAGGCTGGTGGTGAGCTCGGCGGAGGCCTGCAGCCAGGTCTCGCGCCGCCGCGAT